>DASZCJ010000237.1:0-11346 GCA_035943155.1 Xanthobacteraceae bacterium
CGACGATCGCCGTTTGATGCCGTGCACGACATAGCCTTTGCTCAGCAACAGCTCGGCGAGGTAAGCGCCGTCCTGGCCGGTCGTGCCGGTGATCAGTGCGATACGGTCTGGCATGAGCGGATCCGCGTAGATTTAATTTTGTAGATAACGGGCCTCAACGCGGCCCAAGCGAAAGGCGCCGGATTGAGGGCTAACGCCGCGGTTCGTCAAGCCTTGTTGGTCCAACTCTTGTTGGTCGAATTCGCGCACTTTGCGGGTGTGTTTGGACGCTGGTTTTCGTTCAGCTATGAGAGCTGCCGCCAGCGCGCTGCCGTTCGCGTCGTTGTTGATTTTCATTCATGCGACGCTCGGCCTCGGCATCGATCGCCCGCTTGAGATCGGGATGATTGGCGGTAAAGGTGCGAAAATCCGCCAAATCCAGGATCAAGAGCGTGGACGGCATTGTCGTTGTCACATTGGCGCTGCGGACCGAATCCCCCAGCAAGGCGAGCTCGCCGAAGAATGCACCGGGGCCGAGCCGCACCGGCGTCGGCTTCACGTCGACCTGTACCTCCCCCGCGGCGATGAAATACATGCAATCGCCAATTTTGCCGCGGCGAATAATGGCGGTGCGCTCCGGTACTTCAAGGAGCCGCAACAGATGAGTGATCTCGGTAATCGCCGCAGGATCGAGCGATTGAAAGAACGGGACCTTGCTGACAAGATCCCAAGTGCGAATGAAATTGCGCCGTCTGGTTTCGGCGGCAAAACCGGTCGCCAAAATACCCGTCGACAAACCGAAAGTTGCGATGCCGCAGATCATGACAATGCCGCCAATGAGCCGGCCCAAATCCGTGATCGGCACCTTGTCGCCATAGCCGGTTGTGGTCAGCGTCACCACCGCCCACCACAAGGCCTGCGGCATCGAACTAAACGCATTCGGCTGCGCGTGACGCTCAATTACGAACATGGCGGCCGATGACAGGAACAGTACGATCAGAAACAGCGCGAACACACTCGCCAGCGCCTTAGCCTCAACGACGAACACGCGCTGGAGCTGGGCGAACCCGGGCGAATCCTGCGCCAGTTTGAGAACCCATAACGAGGCGAGCAACCATGCAGTCGATGGCGGCACGCCGCACACCAGTGCGATGGGGACCGCGACCACCGCGATCAGGTCGATTAACCCTGAAACCGAAAATATGTGAGCTAAAACTTTTCCAGTGCCGACTTCGGCATTGGCCCGCATTGCGCCGTCGATAGCGAAATAGCCGAGACACGACCATAGGCATGCACTCAGCCAGCCACCGGCTGCCCGTTGCAGATCGGGCACGGTATAGGCCGTGAGTGCCGCCAAACCGAGGATGAGCACCGAGGTGCGCGCCAAGGGGGATGCGCCAAACCGGCGCATCGGCGCGATAAACGGAATGACTTTTCTCAGGACCAGCTTGAAAACCAACGCCAACCCCGCGACGCGTGGACGGGCTCTCCACTGCCTTATGATTACGCCGCCGTGGCGCTTTCGGCTAGTGTGGTGGATTTTAAGTTCCTACGATTAAGCGGCTAGCTCGGATAGGACTTCAAATCCAAAAACCACACCAGAAATCATAAATTTGCTAGTGTCCCTTTGATGTCGAAGTTCGCATCAGTGGCGCCGCAAACACTTGCGAACTTCGAAATCGGGACGGTAGCCGAAATTGCGCACTTAGACCGCCGCGGCGCTTGCAAAGCCCTTGATTGGGCGGGCAATCTTCGCCACGGGCTTTACGCAGCGGATGCTTAAATTCACTGGCTGATGCCGTTAAACTGCGGCGCGGATTCGCACGTCTCGCACCGTTTAATTCCGCCGCGCCTGAAACGGGGACAGCCATGAAATGCCAGCCATGAAATGCCAACCATGAAACGGCAGCAGATTTCCCGCCTGGAGCTGGCAAACTATCTGCTCTCGCCGGCGCTCTTCGTGATGGTGACCCTGATGGTGGTCGAAGCCATGCTGGCGGCGACGACGACATGGCTCGTCATCAACGCCGGCCGTAAGGTGGCGATCGGCCAATTCCTGCTTTCCGACCTCATTTGGATACTCACGGCGCAATCGGCGTCCTACGTGGTCGGTGTCGTCAGCTGGATTTTCGCGGAGCGCGCGGGTTACCGCGGCTTCGGCAAATTCATGCTGCGTTTTGCGCGCGAGAATCGCGGCAAGGTCAAACTGCTCAATGAGAAACCCGCGCGCGAGCAAGTCGAGCCGTTTCTCACCGGCGAGACGTTCCAATGTTTCTTCAACGTGATGTACGAGATGGAATTTGCGCTCAAGCTGTTTCTTGGTCTTGTTTTCAACGCGCTCGTGCTCGGCGCCGAGATCGATATCAGCCTTCCGTTCGCCTATGTCGGCGCACTCGGCGCGTTGTTGCTGATGCAATGGGTCCTGCAGACGCCGCTTGCTCACGCCTATCTCGAGAATCAGCGCATGAACAATCGCGTCACCGCGCAGGGCTACACTGCGTGGGACAATATTTTTTCAGGAAACAGCTACAATCTGCGACTCTGGCTGGCTGAATTCAAAAGGCGTGTGCGCGATGGGCTGGTCGCGCAAATCCGCGCCATTGTCGCCCGCGAAGGCATGAGCGCGATGAGCGGCATCGTGAGTCTGGCGATTGTGTTCGCTACGATCAGCGTCGTGGCAATGCAAAATGCGGGCGACACCGTGTTGTTGGTCGGCTTGGCGACCACTTTGCCGCGGCAGATCGAAATGACCTACGAACTGCATCTGCTCGCGACCGGCTGGAACGATTTCATTGCCATCTGGACGCGCTTCGGCGGCGTCGCCGCCAATATGCTCCCCGAGCCGGATGCGGATTTTGACAAACGCATCAAGTTCGACCGTTTGGTGTTACGCGAGGGCGACCATGCCAACGTGGTTTCGTCATTAAGCGACGCGTTGCGCATTGCCGCTGCCCATCCTACTGGGCGCATCAATGTGCGCGGCGCCAACGGCACCGGAAAGTCCTCGTTGCTGGCTTGCCTCAAGACAGAGATGAGAAAGCGCGCCTATTATTGGCCGACCACGGATCGACTCGCGTTTCAGTTCACCGGCGGCGTAGCGCCGGTCGACATTGAAGGCGATGACGAAGACGGCGTCGTCGTGGTTGCTGAATCGATGGACAAGAAGCTCGGCTTTTCGTCCGGCGAACGGCAGCTGAAATCGTTGGAAGAAATCGTCAATTCGACCGCTGCGGAAATTTACCTGCTCGATGAATGGGACGCCAATCTCGACGCTGCAAACAAGGCCAAGGCCGATGCGTTGGTCGATGCACTGGCAGCGCGGGCCCGCGTCGTCGAAATATCGCACCGCGATCAAGTACCGCGCGGCCACGCGGCATAGCACAAGCCTGGGCGGCAAAGTCGCCGCAGCACGTGGGCATTTTGGCTTCTCTATGTGATAGCCTTGCTCTGGTAGCTTTGCCTAGTGCGGTCGATTTGAAGTTCCTACGGCTCAGCCGGTAACTCTCATAGGAACTTCAAATCCAAAAACCGCACTAAATTATATATTTGGTGGTGTCCCTTTGATTCCGAAGTTCGCATGAGAACGACAAAGTGTGCGAACTTCGCAATCGGGACACTAGCCCCGCAGATGCGAAAGCGATGAAGCGCAGGCAGTTGATAAGTGTGGTCGGTGGAGCGGGGGCGGCCGCAGTCGCAGGCGCATGGCCGCTCGCCTGGCCGCTGGCGAGCCTGGCGGCGGCAAAGATCGCCCGCGTCGGTATCATCGATAACGGTCCTGATTGGGAGCCGTTTCGCGCCGAGCTGCGTGAACTGCACTATGCCGAGGGCCAAAATATCGCATTCGACTATCGCCAGGCGGATGGGATACCCGATCGGTTGGCGGTGGCGGCACGCGAATTGGTGCAGATTCCCGTCGATGTCATCGCAGTATTTGGCACTCCCGCCGCGCAAGCAGCCCAACATGCGACCAAGTCCATTCCCATTGTCGTCATTTCGGTTGGCGATCCGGTTGCTGCCGGACTCGTCTCCAATTTCGCCGACCCCGGCGGCAATATCACCGGCAACACCATTCTCGGGCCGGATATCGTGACCAAGCGGCTGCAGGTCATAAGAGACGCCATTCCTTCCGCCGCGCGCCTGGGTTTCCTTTGGAATCCCAACAATGTATCTAGCGCTGCAACCCTCGACGAGTTGTGGAGAACGACCCCGTTCTTCGGTACGAGCCTGAGGCCTTTGGAGGCGCGTGCGGCTGGCGATTTCCCCGCCGTGTTTACGGAAATGTTAGCGAACCGGCCCGATGCCGTACTCACGACCAACGATACGTTGCATCAAATGCATATGGCCGAAGTCATCGATTTTCTGCTCAAGAACCGGATTCCGGGACTGTTCCAGCTGAGACGGAACGTCGTTGAAGGCGGGCTGATGTCCTATGGCACAAGCTCGGCGGATCTGTTTCGCCGCGGCGCCCGCTATGTCGATAAAATTTTGCACGGCGCCAAACCGGGCGACCTTCCGATCGAGCAGCCGGTTTCGTTCGGGCTTGTGGTCAATATGAAAACCGCCCGCGCCATCGGACTGGAAATTCCGGCTGCGCTGCTGGCACGCGCCGACGAGGTGATTGAATGAGGCGGCGAGATTTCATCTCGCTTAGTGGTGGTGCGGCGGCAACATGGCCGCTCGCGGCGCGCGCGCAGCAACCAACGATGCCGGTGGTCGGATTCCTAAGTAGCAGGTCGCCAGGTGAGTCCGCTGAGGTGGTGGCGGCATTTCGCAAAGGGCTGCGTCAAATGGGATTTGTCGAAGGGCAGAATGCTGTCATCGCGTTCCGCTGGGCCGAAGGTCATTACGAGCGGCTACCGGTGCTGGCGTCTGATCTTGCCGATCTGCGCGTCGCCGCAATCTTTGCGGCAGGCGGCGCTCCTTCGGCGTTTGCGGCGAAAGCCGCGACCTCGACAATTCCAATCGTTTTTGTGGCCAGCGACCCAGTTCGTTTGGGTTTAGTAACGAGCCTGAACCAGCCGGGCGGCAATGTCACTGGCATTAGTAACCTTGTAACAGAACTTGGAGGCAAATCGCTAGGTTTATTGAAACAGATGTTGCCTTCCGCAGAAATTGTTGCCTATCTCACGAACCCATCCAATCCAAGCGCGAAGACCTTTCTGAGCGGAGTGCGCGCTGCAGCAAATACGCTTGGAATTCAGCTTCACGAACTCAACGCCAACACACCGACTGAGGTGGATGAGGCTTTCACGACATTGGCAAAGCTGCGTATTGGGGCGCTCGGTGTCATGGGGGACGGGTTCTTTGACGCCCAACGCGACAGGCTTGTGGAACTCTCTGCACTGCATCGGATCGCTGGTTGCTATCCCTGGCGCGAATACGTCCTAGCTGGCGGCCTGATGAGTTATGGAACGAATTTAGCTGACTCATATCGTCAGGCGGGCATCTATGCCGGTCGAAATCTAAGGGGTGAAATCCCATCCAATCTGCCGGTGATGGAGCCTACCAAATTCGACTTTGTGCTCAATTTAAAAACCGCAAAGGCTCTTGGCCTCACCGTACCGCCGGGCATTCTTTCTATTGCCGACGAGGTGATCGAGTGATGCGGCCGCGACGAAATGCTAAGATCATGAAATGAAAGCCGACGTCGACCAAAAGAGTACCGGCCCCAAGCCCGAGCCGACGGATCGCTCAGCCGGCGCCCGTTCGGCGGTCGGCGCGTCGATCGTGCGCAGCCGGCTGTTTATCAAATATACGATTTTGTTCGTCGCGGTGGTCGTGCTGGCGCTCCTTGCCAATGGCGGCTTCGAGGTCTGGTTCTCGTATCAAGAACACAAGAGTTCCTTGATCAGCATCCAGCAGCAACAGGCGCTGGCCGCGGCCGATAAGATCGAAGAATTCATCACTCAGATTGAAAGCCAAGTGGGCTGGACCACGCAGCTGCCGTGGACCGACGGTACGCTCGATCAGCGCCGCTTCGATGCGCTGCGCCTCCTGCGTCAGGTTCCGGCCATCACCGAGCTCGCGCAAATCGATGCTGGGGGTCACGAGCAACTTAAAGTCTCGCGGCTGACCATGGACGTGGTCGGCAGCGGCATCGACTATTCGAATAAGCCGGAGTTCACGCAAGCGGTGGCCCACAAGGTCTATTACGGGCCGGTCTACTTCCGCCGCGAATCCGAACCCTATATGACCTTGTCGCTCGCCGGTACCCGGCGCGACACCGGCGTAAGCATCGCACAAGTCAATCTCAAGCTGATTTGGGATGTCGTCTCGAAGATTAAGGTCGGCGAACATGGCCGCGCCTACGTGGTCGATTCCGGCGGCCGGTTGATCGCCCATCCCGACATCAGTCTGGTGTTGCGCAACACCGATATGTCGCGCTTGGCGCAGGTGCGTAGCGCCCGCGCCGGCTCCTCGGCCGAGGCGGTGCGGGAAGCCGACGATATCGCCGGCCATCAAGTGCTCACCGGCTATGCCCCGGTTAATCCGCTTGGCTGGTTCGTGTTCGTGGAGACGCCGATAGAAGAAGCTTACGGCCCGCTTTATCGGGCGATTGCGCGCACGGGTTATGTCCTGCTCGGGGCGCTGGCGCTCGCCTTCGTCGCCGGAATGTTTCTGGCCGGACGCATGGTGGTGCCGATCCAGGCGCTGCGGGTCGGCGCCGCGCGGCTTGGTAGCGGCGACCTCGGCCAACGCATCAACATAAAAACCGGCGATGAAGTCGAAGCACTCGCCAATCAGTTCAACGATATGGCCGGCAAGCTACAGGAATCCTATGCCGACCTGGAAAAAAAGGTCGACCAACGCACTCATGAATTGAGCGAATCGCTCGAACAACAGACGGCCATTGGCGAAATCCTGCGCGTGATCTCGAATTCGCCGGATGACGTGCAGCCGGTGCTCAATTCCGTTGCCGAACACGCGGCCCGCATCTGTAAAGCGCAAATTGTCGACATCGTTCTCGTTGAAAACAATTTGTTGCGCACTGCCGCTACATTCGGCGAGCTCGGACGAGACATCGGCGAGGTGCCGCTGGACCGTTCGACGGTGATGGGGCGCGCCATTTGCGACATGCGGCCCGTACAACTCGAAGACCAGCAGAACGCGGGCGACGATTTTGCCCGCGGCCGTGAATTCGCCTTGAGGTTCGGGCATCGCACGATCCTGGCTGTGCCTTTAATGCGCGAGGAGCGCGCACTCGGCTGCATCTTGGTTCGCCGCACCGAGGTTAGGCCGTTCGAGCAGAAGGACATCGATCTTCTTACGACATTCGCCGATCAGGCTGCGATCGCCATCGAGAACGTTCGACTGTTCGAGGCCGAGCAGCAACGCACGCAACAACTGTCGGAGTCGCTGGAGCAGCAGACCGCGACATCGGACGTGCTGAAGATCATTAGCCGCTCGACTTTCGATCTACAATCAGTGCTCAATACGCTGGCAGAATCGGTCGCCCGGCTGTGCGAAGCCGATATGGCCGCGATTCGCCGTCCGAAAGGCTTGAGCTTCCTTCACGTCGCGAGTCACGGCGCGCCGCCTGAGTACAATGAATATATGCAAAATCGTCCCATCGAGCCGGATCGCGGGACGGTCGCCGGGCGAGTTTTGCTGGAAGGCAAGCCCATTCACATCGCCGATGTTCAAGCCGATCCAGAATATACCATGAGCGGCATCTCGCAACGGGCTGGCTTCCACACCATCCTCGGGGTGCCGCTGCTGCGTGAAGGCAATCCGATCGGCGTCATCATTCTCGCCCGGTCTGCGGTGCGGCCGTTTAACGAAAAGCAAATCGAATTGGTGACAACCTTCGCCGACCAGGCCGTGATCGCTATCGAGAACGTGCGGCTGTTCGAGGAAATCCAGGAGAAGAGCCGCCAAGTCGAAGAAGCGAGCAAACACAAGTCGCAATTCCTTGCCAATATGAGCCACGAATTGCGCACGCCGCTCAACGCCATCCTCGGCTATGCCGAACTCGTCCTCGACGGAATTTACGGCGATGCGCCGGAGAAGATGCGCAACGTGCTTGAGCGCATCCAAACCAACGGCAAGCATCTGCTCGGCCTGATCAACGACGTGCTCGACCTCTCGAAGATCGAGGCGGGCCAGCTCGTGCTCACGCTCAATGATTATTCGATCAAGGACATGATGCAGAGCGTCTACGTCGCGGTCGAGTCGCTGGCTGGTAACAAGAAGCTCGGCTTTAAGCTCGAAGTACCCTCGAACCTGCCGGCCGCGCATGGCGATGAACGGCGGCTGTCGCAGGTACTGCTCAATCTCGTCGGCAACGCGATCAAGTTCACCGATACCGGCGAAGTCGCGATGAAGGCCGCGGCGGCGAACGGCAGCTATACGATTGCCGTGACCGATACCGGGCCCGGCATTGCCGAGGCCGATCAAGCCAAGATTTTTGAGGAATTCCAGCAGTCCGAGAGCACGCATACCAAAGCCAAAGGCGGCACCGGGCTTGGCCTTGCTATTGCGAAGCGGATCGTCGAAATGCATGGCGGACGGCTGTGGGTCGAATCGAAGCTGGGCAGCGGCTCGACTTTTTTCTTCACCGTTCCGTTGCGCGTCGATCATCAAGCGGGGAAGGCATGAGCAAGCGCATACTTGTCGTCGAGGACCAAGAGGACAATCGGCAGATCCTCCGCGATCTCTTAGGCAGCGTCGGCTACGAAATGAGTGAAGCCTGGGATGGCGAAGCGGGCGTTGCCGCCGCGAAAGAACAGCGTCCCGATCTGATCCTGATGGACATTCAGCTGCCGCTGATGGACGGCTATGAGGCAACGCGCCGCATCAAGGCCGATCCGGATTTGAAGAATGTTCCGGTCATCGTCGTCACGTCGTATGCCTTGAGCGGCGACGATGGCAAAGCCCATGCCGCCGGCTGTGATGCCTATGTGACCAAGCCCTATAGCCCGCGGCAGTTGCTCGCTAAGATCAAAGAGTTCCTGCCATAGAGCATGATCCGGAAAAGTGGAAACCGGTTTTTCGAAAGATCATGCTCAAACAATGAGCTAAAGCGAAGTGGCGATTCAACCTAAAATCATTTCGTTTTAGCAGGCGTCTAGAGTGCCATGCACAGTCCAGCGCGCATCCTCATCGTCGACGATAATGAGACCAACCGGGACATCCTCGTCACCCGGCTGGCAAAGCACGGCTATGAGACGCTGCAGGCGGCCGACGGCGAAGAGGCGTTGGCGAGTGCGTGCGAGCATCGTCCCGACCTGATGCTGCTCGACGTCGAAATGCCGAAGCTCGACGGCTTCGAAGTGTGCCGGCGGCTAAAAAAAGATCCAGCCATGCCGTTCATGCCGATCATCCTGTGCACTGCGCGGGCGGCGTCGCAGGACGTGGTTACGGGTCTCGATGCCGGCGCCGATGAATATCTCACCAAGCCAATCGACCAGGCGGCGCTGGTTGCCCGGGTGCGCTCGATGCTGCGGATCAAGGAACTGCACGATCAGGTGCAGGCCCAGGCCAAGGATCTCGCCAGCTGGAATCAAACGCTCGAACAACGCGTCAATGAACAGGTTTACGAGCTCGACCGCATGAACAAGCTGAAGGGCTTTCTGTCGCCGCAGATCGCCAAGCTGGTGGTCACCGACGAGAAGCTCTTGGAGAGTCACCGCCGCGACATCACCGTCGTGTTCTGCGACCTTCGCGGCTTTACCGCCTTTGCCGAGCACGCCGAGCCGGAAGACATCATCACGGTCCTGCAGGAATATTATCGCTGCCTCGGCGAATCGATCGATCGCTTCGAAGGTACGTTGCAGCATTTCGCCGGCGACGGTCTTCTGATCATCTTCAACGATCCGATTCCGTGTGACGAACCGGCACTGCGCGCGGTGCGCATGGCGGTCGAAATGCGCGCGAACATTGCGGCGCTGGCGGAAAAGTGGCGCCGCTACGGTCACGAACTCGGCTTCGGCATCGGTATTACCTCAGGCCACGCCACGCTCGGCAACGTCGGTTATGAACGCCGCTTTCACTATTCGGCGACCGGCACCGTGGTCAATCTCGGCTCGCGCTTGTGCGGGCATGCCAATGACGGCCAGATTCTGATCGATGTGCGCGTGCAAGTCGCCGTCGAATCGATCGCCGATCTCGAACCGCTCGGCGACCTCGATCTCAAAGGGCTGCATCGGCCCATTCGCGCTTTCAATGTGCGCGCATTGAAGGCTTGATCTCGTTTGTCATTGTGCAAAACTGCGGCCGCCTAAAAACAAAAAGCTAGAGCGGGACGACGATTCGACGAGATCTCACATCGTTCTAGCGGGGGGAAATTGGAATGACCGGTGTGGTCGAGGAGCTGGCGCTTGCCAATCGCATCCTCGCGCATGAAGGCGTCCTCGATGCTTTCGGCCATGTCAGTATGCGTCATCCGACACTCGCGGATCGCTATTTACTATCACGATCGCGATCGCCGCTCTTGATCGAACCCGATGATATTTTGGAGTTCACGCTGGACTCCGAGCCGGTGCGGCCGGCCAAAGCGCTGCTTTATGCCGAGCGCGTCATTCACGGCTGCATCTATCAGGCGCGCAAAGACGTGATGGCCGTGTGCCATCATCATGCCCCGGCGGTGATGCCGTTCTGCATCGCCGACAAGCCGATCGTGCCGGTATTTCACTTGGGCGCGGCCATGGGCGAGGAGGCGCCATTTTGGGACCAACATGACGAGTTCGGCGATACCAATCTTCTGGTGGTTAAGCCGGAGGAGGGACGCTCGCTGGCCCGTGCGCTCGGTCAAAATTCGGCGGTGCTGATGAATCGCCACGGTGCGACGGTCGTCGGCGTTAGCCTGAAGGAGCTCGTGGCGCGCGCCATCTTCATGTGCCAGAACGCCGATTATCAGTTGCGCGCGCTTACCCTTGGTACGCCCGAACCGTTACATCGCGGCGAGGTCAAGCTCGCCGGCACGCTAAGCGCGATGCCGAATGTCGTGACCAGGACTTGGGAATATTGGAGCATGCGATTGGAAGCGAGCGGCGCGTTACCGCCGCGCAGTGTCGCCGCCAAACCGACGCGCCGCGCGATGTCGCGATCGGCGCGCGCCACGGCGCGGGAGCGTCGCAAAGGCCGACGCCGCTAAGCCAGGATGAGGTGTTGTCGAATCGTCATCAGCTGTAGGCTTGTTTGAGCGTCTGGCCCTAATGTCGGTCGCGCGCCGCGGTACTGATCGCGCCAAGCAGCGTGACGCGATCCTTGTCGAGAACATTGCGGACCGTTGGCTGTTGACCGATCTGGGCCATCTCGCGTTGACGCTTGACCGTGGCGTTCGTCATCAGCGGCTCGACGCCAAGCTCCCGCAGCGTTTCGGCCACTTCCTCCATTTCGGCGGCACGGCGCTCGCCATGGACGGCC
>DASZCJ010000238.1:0-4267 GCA_035943155.1 Xanthobacteraceae bacterium
CGCCCGATGTTCGATACCGGCACGGTGCTTCTGGAGATATTTCTGTTCGATTTCGACGGCGACCTCTATGGCGCCAATATCGACGTCGCTTTCATTGCTTGGTTGCGCGATGAAGCGATGTTTGCCTCGGCAGAGGAACTGGTGCGCCAAATGGCGGAAGACAGCCGTCTCGCCCGTGCCGCGCTGGCGCGCGCTGGCGACGCCTTCCCGCCAATCTAAAAATGCCGCCGGTCGGATTTTTCGCGGTATTCGCGCGCCCATTGCGCCGCCATGAAGCCAAGCAATGCCACCGGCACGATGCGCTGCCAGCCGATGGCCCGGCCAGCCTCAACCGCGGCGCCAAGAATTTTTGGATCGAGCAACCAGGGCGGCGCATGGGCGCGGGCCGCGCGCGCGAGAATGGCGCGCTCGCGGACACGGCGGCGGGCCGACGCGCAGACGATCGCTGCGATCAGCGCGATCACCACAAAAACTCCAGCCATGATCAGCCCTGCGAACACGGTACCGAACTGGACCGCGAGCCAGGCATAGCCGCTGACGCAGAGAAACGCGAAGGCGATCAACAAAGCGGCCGCGATCACCGCCATCGAGACGACGACGGTGATGCTCAGTCCGCTTCTGACTTGGATGGCTAAGGTAATTTCACGCGTCAGGGTCTTGAACATGGCCAAAGGCCCCGTCCAGGTTTACCGGCGCCACATTGCGCCAAACAGGAAACCGAGACCGAGCGCCATGCCGAGCGTCGTGTAAGGACGGCTCTTGATCGATTCGTCGATCGCCTCGACGAATTGGTCCGAGACTTCGCGCATGGCGTCGACCGCCTCGCGGCCTTTATCCTGGGCGTCGGCAACGGCGTCGTCCATGCCAGACCTGGCGCGCTGCCAAGCAGCGTTGCCTCTATTGGCGACGATATCGGCGACTTGCTGCGCGAGCCGCGCGAAATCATCGCGCAGGTTTTGCATATCCTTCTGCATGTCGCCGGAAGCCGCGTTGGCGGCTTTGCCGATGTCGCGCGCGGCTTCGCCCGCTTCCTTGGTGCTGTCACGCATGTTGCTGGAAACCGTCGAGGCGCTGGCCATGCCGTTACTCCATGAAGTGTAAAACTGCCGGATTCAACAGATAAACATTCAACCCGGCAAAAGTTCCATTCATTCCGGCAGTTGGACATCGTCGGTCGGGAACAGGTGATTCACGACGACAAGGCCGATGATGGACAACGGCGTTGCGAGCAGCGTTCCGATCGGCCCCCACATCCAGGTCCAAAATGCCAGCGCCAAAAACACCAAAAGCGGATTGAGCGTGAGACGGCGCCCGACGATCGTCGGCGTAATCAGATGGCCTTCCAGCGTGGTGAGCGCGACCAAACCGAGCGGCGCGATCAAAGCGTGCGCCAAAGATGGAAACGTGACCAGGCCGACACCGAACAATACGAGGACCATCAGCGCCGGCCCGATATATGGCACGTAATTGAACAAGCCGGCCAACAAACCGAAAATTACGGGATTGGGGAAACCGATCAGCCAGGCGCCGAGCGATACAATGCTCGCAATCCCGATATTGACGATCGTCACGACGGTCAGATAGCTGGCGAGATTGCGCTCCATATCACGCATGATCTTCAAAAAACGCAGCTTGGCGTCGCGGCCGCCGAACAGGGCCACGACCTGATTGCGCAGTTCTATTTCGCCGATCAGGAAAAACAGCAAGGTCGTGAAGAAAAGGACGAGCTCTCCCGCCGCGGGCGTGATGAAGGCCACGAACGGGAGCACGACATTGGAAGCCGGCATATTGACGTTCACCCCCGCGCTGTCGCCGAACAGTGCTGTTTCCAATTCGTGCAAGGCAGCTAGCGGTTGATCGAGCACTGCGAGCTTTGCTCTGACGCTGGCGACGATCTCCGGCGCGCGGCCGACCCATTCGCTGACCGGCTTGGCGAGCGCCATGGCGCCGAGACTCAATGCGCCGAACCCCAATAGCAGAATCAGGATCGCGGTGATCCAGGTTGGAATCCCCAATCGTTTGGCTGCCTTAATCAGTGGTGCGAGCGTGAGCGCCAGCACGGCCGCCGCCAGGATCGGCACTAATATGGCTCGGCCGATATAGAGAAAGGCGCCGAATAGGAGCAGGAAAATACCGATGATCGCGCCGTGGCCGGCGGATACCCACATGTTATCGACGCTGTCGACGGGCGCTGGGTCGCTGATAAGGAGTTCGTCGCGAACCTCACGGCCAGCCGGGATATCCTCCACCAATCGCTCCGTCTGTCGCATCGCCCGCCGACGATCTCGCCGCCTCAACGCCAGCGCAAACGGCTCGGTTCCTCGCCGCCACTATAACGGAGACCCTTTCCGCACCGCACCCGGCTTGTTAGAAGGCGCAACCGACGCCATAAGCTCAACAAATGACCGAACCCAAAGCGCGCGATTACAGCGAAACGCTGTTCCTGCCCAAGACCGATTTTCCCATGCGGGCCGGCCTGCCGCAGCGGGAGCCGGAAATTCTCGCGCGCTGGCAAAAGCTCGATCTGTACGCGCGGCTGCGGGCTGCGGCGGCGGGCCGGCCGCGATTCGTGCTCCATGACGGTCCGCCTTACGCCAACGGCAACATCCATATCGGCCATGCGCTCAATAAGATTCTGAAGGACGTGGTGACGCGCAGCCAGCAGATGCTGGGGTTCGATTCCAATTACGTGCCAGGCTGGGATTGCCATGGGCTGCCGATCGAATGGAAGATCGAGGAAGAGAATTACCGCGCCAAAGGCAAGCCGAAGCCGGATCTGTCCAATCCGACGGCGTTGGTCGAATTTCGCCGCGAGTGCCGCCAATTCGCCGAGCACTGGATCAAGGTGCAGCGCGAAGAGTTTGAGCGGCTCGGCGTGATCGGCGATTGGGCGCATTCCTACACGACGATGGACTATTTCGCCGAGGCGCAGATCGCACGCGAGCTGATGAAGTTCGCGGCTAATGGCACGCTCTACCGCGGCTCGAAGCCGGTGATGTGGTCGGTGGTCGAGAAGACCGCGCTTGCCGAGGCTGAGGTCGAGTACGAAGATTATGTATCGGATCAGGTGTGGGTGAAGTTTCCTCTGCGAAGGACCGATTCCAGTTTGTCGCGTGGACAGTCGCCCGATCTCAGCGGAGTCGCAGTTCTGATTTGGACGACGACACCCTGGACCATCCCCGGAAATCGAGCGATCAGCTACGCTCCCAAGATCGAATACGGCCTCTATCAAGTAGTGGACGCGCCATCGGACAACTGGGCGAAAGTCGGGGACCGTTTTCTCCTCGCAGATAAGCTTGCTATGGACGTGTTTCGGCAAGCGCGCGTTACCGCGTTCAAGCGGTTGGCGCCGATGCCCGCCGAAAGATTGTCCGGATTGTCATGCGATCATCCCCTCAAAAAAAAGCTCGCCGGCTATGACTTCGCGGTGCCGCTTCTTGCCGGCGACCACGTCACCGAGGACACTGGAACGGGATTCGTGCACACCGCGCCTGGGCACGGCCGCGAAGACTTCGACCTCTGGACCGCGAACGCGGCCAAGCTTGCCGCGCAGGGCATCAACACGACCATTCCCTACACCGTCGATGCCGACGGCCGGTTCACGGAGCAAGCGCCGGGCTTTGCCGGGAAGCGTGTCCTAACCGAGACCGGCGATAAAGGCGACGCAAACGAGGCGGTGATCAAAGCCTTGATCGAGGCCGGCATGCTGATCGGGCGCGGCCGGCTCAAACATCAATATCCGCATTCATGGCGCTCGAAGAAGCCGGTGATCTTTCGCAACACACCGCAATGGTTCATTGCGATGGACAAGGACATCGATCGGCATGGCGATACACTGCGCCATCGCGCGCTTGCCGCGATCAAGACGACCCGCTGGGTGCCAACGCAAGGTGAGAACCGCATTACCGGAATGATCGAGAGTCGCCCCGACTGGGTGATCTCGCGCCAGCGCGCCTGGGGCGTGCCGATCACGCTCTTCATCGAGGAAAAGTCCGACGGTTCGGTCGAGGTTCTCAGCGATCCCGACGTAAATGTCCGCGTCATCGAGGCCTTCGAGCAAGAAGGCGCCGACGCCTGGTATGCGCCCGGCGCGCGCGAGCGCTTCCTCGGCAAACGCGCCAACGACACCTGGAAAAAAGTCGACGACATCTGCGACGTCTGGTTCGACTCCGGCTCGACGCACGCCTTCGTGCTCGAGGATCCGAAGCACTTTCCGTCGCTCGCCGGCATCCGCCGCAAGAAGGACGGCGGACCCGACACCGTGATG
>DASZCJ010000239.1:0-4077 GCA_035943155.1 Xanthobacteraceae bacterium
GGTTCGGGGTTTATATCGCTTGATCTAGTGCGCGCGGGTGTCGAAAAAAATATCTTTGTTCACAAAGATCCGACGGTTGATATTGCGGTGATACCGGCATTGCCGAGGAAAACGTATTCGATTTTTTGGCAATTCCCACTTCGATGATGAAGAGCAAAGAGGACTTCAAAAAAGCACGATAACCGCTGGCTCCGATGTGTTCTTTGTTGGTCTCTTTGCGCCTCACTACGGCGATAAAATCAACACTCCAATATTTCGCTTCGGTCGGGTTGCAATGATTACTGATGATCGGTTTCGCTGGCAGGAGGGTTCCCGGCCGGCCGAAATGGTTGAGCTTTATCTGCTCGAAACCATGTCGTTCGGCGGGAACAGCGGGTCACCGGTCTTTTTTCGCAAGGAATGGATAGGCAACCGGGCAGTATTATATTAGGAGGCGATGAAATTACGCTGGCAGGCGTGATGCGAGGGAATTTCAATGAACCTCGCGTCGGCGGCATTATTCAAATGCCAAATGTTGTTCTTCCAGTCTTTGCACAAAACATAGGTATTGCAGCTGTCACACCTGCCTATCTTCTTCGCGACATTCTTTATTCTGACGAGCTGAAGAAACTTCGAGCCGATCACCCGATTAAACCGACTGAACCGGTCGACAAATAAGCGCAAGCCGATCAGAGTTCACTCCGCGGCCAGCGCGCGCTCCTTGAACGGCAATCCAAGCCGCTGCCAGACATCGACCAAGGCTTCGGCGAGCGCGTCGATCAAACCCTCGTCGTGATAGGGACTCGGCGTGATGCGCAGCCGCTCGGTGCCTTTTGGCACCGTCGGATAGTTGATCGGCTGGATGTAGATGCCGTGCTCGGCAAGCAAGAGATCGCTCGCCTGTTTGCAGCGTTCCGGGTCGCCGACAAAGACCGGCACGATATGGGTTGGATTGGTCATCACCGGCAGAGCGGCGGCGCCGAGCACCGCCTTGGTGCGCGCCGTGCGCTCCTGATGGCGCTCGCGCTCCCAGGTTGAGCTTTTCAGATGGCGGATCGCCGCGCTTGCCGCCGCGCAAACCGACGGCGGCAGCGCCGTGGTGAAAATAAAGCCGGGCGCATAGGACCGCACCGCATCGATCAGCGTGCTCGAACCGGCAATATAGCCGCCGAGGCAACCAAACGCCTTGGCGAGCGTGCCTTCGACGACGTCGATGCGATGCATGACGCCGTCGCGTTCGGCGATGCCGCCGCCGCGCGGGCCGTACATGCCCACGGCGTGAACTTCGTCGATATAGGTCATCGCGCCATAACGCGCGGCGAGATCGCAAATCTGCGCGACCGGCGCGATATCGCCGTCCATCGAATAGAGGCTTTCGAACACGATTAGCTTCGGCCGCAGCGGCTCGGCGACGGCCAGAAGCTGTTCCAGATGCGCCATGTCGTTGTGGTGGAAAATCTGCTTCTCGCAATGCGCTTGGCGCACGCCTTCGATCATGGAATTGTGATTCCACGCATCCGACAGGATCAAGCAGTTCGGCATCAAGCGCGCCAGCGTCGCAATGCCGGTTTCGTTCGAAACATAACCGGACGTGAACACCAGCGCGGCGTCTTTGCCGTGCAGGTCGGCGAGCTCGCGCTCGAGCTCGACCAGCGGATGGTTATTGCCGGCGATGTTGCGCGTGCCGCCGGCGCCGGTGCCCATCCGGGTCGCGGTCTCGACCATGGCGCCGACGACTTTCGGATGCTGACCCATGCCGAGATAGTCGTTGGAGCACCAGATGACGACGTTTTTCGGCCCATCCGGCGAATGCCACAGCGCGTAGGGGAAACGTCCGGCAATGCGCTCAAGATCGGCGAATACCCGATAGCGCCGTTCGGTGCGCAGCCGGGCCAGCGCCTCGGCGAAATAGCCGTGATAGTCTATGTCCGGGTGGGCCATCGGTAGGTTTCTTGCGGCTTGCGCTGGCATCCAATGCAGGTTGGAACTATCGCGGGACACTTCTAGAAGTGTTCCAGGGTATTTGTCGAGGCCATTGAGACGCGCTAGCGCGGTGGATTTGAAGTTCCTACAGTTCAATCGGAAGCTCTCATAGGGACTTCAAATCCAAAAACCGCACTAGAATTAATTGTTTGCTAGTGTCCCTTTGATTCCGAAGTTCGCATCAGAGCGTGCCGACAAAACGTGCGAACTTCGGAATCGGGACACTAGATCGCCGCGTTATTGATCGAGATAAAAACGGGCAAAAATAACTATGATTTCAAATAGCAGTCATTTTCCATGGGTCCCGCATTACCCGCGTATCGTTCGCCCGCATGTCGATGAACCAAAATGAGTGATAAATGACCGACCGCACCGCCGGCCTTGACCACGGTCTCACCGATTATGGCGATCGCGATTTCTCGAGCTACCTGCGGCGCTCGTTCGCGCAATCGATGGGCTATTCGCGCGACATGCTGGCGAAGCCGGTAATCGGCATCGCCTATACCGGCTCGGACTTCAACAATTGCCACCGCCACTTTCCCGAGCTCTTAGCCGCCGTCAAACGCGGCGTGCTCGCCGCCGGCGCACTGCCGCTCGAGTTTCCGACAATTTCACTCGGCGAAGTTTTTCTCACGCCGACCAGCCTGAAATATCGCAACCTGATGGCGATGGACACCGAGGAGATGATCCGGGCGCAGCCGATGGATGCAGTGGTGCTGATGGGCGGCTGCGACAAGACCGTGCCGGCGCAGCTCATGGGCGCGGTCTCGGCGGACCGGCCGGCGGTCATGCTCGTTGCCGGGCCGATGATGACCGGACGGCATCGCGGCGAGCGGCTCGGCGCCTGTACCGATTGCCGCCGCTTCTGGGCGCGTTATCGCGCCGGCGATATCGACGCCGCTGAGATTTCCGCTGTCGAGGGCCAGCTTGCGGTTACCGCCGGCACTTGTGCAGTCATGGGCACGGCTTCGACCATGGCCTGCCTCATCGAGGCGCTTGGCATGTGTCTGCCGGGCACTGCCGCAATCCCAGCGGTGCATGCCGATCGGTTGCGTGCTGCCGAGGCGAGCGGCGTCGCCGCCGTCAAGCTGATCGGTTCGAAATTGACGCCGGCGCGGTTGATCAACGAAAAGTCCGTTGCGAATGCGCTGCGGGTTCTCCTGGCGCTCGGCGGCTCGACCAATGCGGTGATCCATCTCACCGCTATTGCTGGACGGGCAGGCGTCAAAGTCTCGCTCGAACGACTTAACAAGCTTTCCGACGCGACTCCGGTGCTGGTCAATCTCAAACCGGTCGGCAACGGCTACATGGAAGATTTCTGCGCCGCCGGCGGCATGGGCGCGCTGTTGCGCGAATTAAAGCCGCTATTGCATCTCGATTGCCTCACCGTGACCGGCGAGACGCTGGGCGAGCGGCTGGAGCACGATGTTGGTTATGTCGACCGCACGATCGTCGCGCCGTTCGACAAGCCGCTTGAAGGCGAGGGCGGCTTGGTTGCGCTGTTTGGCAATTTGGCGCCGAAGGGCGCCATCCTCAAACGCTCGGCGGCCGATGCCAAACTTTTCGAGCACGAAGGCCGAGCGGTGGTGTTTTCCTCGCTCGGCGATCTGGCGGCGCGGATCGACGATCCGGCGCTCGAGGTCGAGCCGGCGGATATTCTGGTGCTGCAGAACGCCGGACCGCATGCGGCCGCCTGCATGCCGGAGGCCGGCTACCTGCCGATACCGACAAAGCTGGCGCAGCGCGGGGTCAAAGACATGATCCGCATTTCCGACGCGCGCATGAGCGGCACCGCCTTCGGCACCATCGTGCTGCATGTCACGCCCGATGCCGCTTCCGGCGGCCCGCTCGGCCTCATCCGCAACGGCGATCGCATCCGCCTGTCGGTGAAAAACCGCCGCATCGAAGTACTGGTCGATGAGGCCGAACTGAAAAAGCGCGCCGCTGCGGCGCCGGCGCAAACGAAGATTCCGGAACGCGGTTACGGCAAGCTTTTCGCCGAGCATATTCTCGGCGCCGACGAGGGCTGCGATTTCAAGTTTTTGATGCCGAAGTGAATGAGTCCACCTCTCCCCGCCATGCGGGGAGAGGTCGGATTGCGAAGCAATCCGGGTG
>DASZCJ010000240.1:0-13347 GCA_035943155.1 Xanthobacteraceae bacterium
GGCTACAGCCCCGCCCGCGGGGGGAAGGCCAAGTCAGATCAGACTGAGCGCGATGCGCTCGCCGAAACCAATACCGAGGCGCTTGAACGTTGCACCGGCTTAGCGCCGGGCGTGACCAATCTGCCGATCGATCAGATCCGATCGATCGTCCGTCCGACAACTGATCAGGAGGTGGCGCTCAACGATCTCAGCGCAGCATCGTCGCAAGCAAGTGATGTCGTTAAGTCGTCGTGCCCAAGCTCGGCTCCACTCACTCCGGTAGGCCGCGTCGATGCCGCCAAGCAGCGAGTGGATACGACCATTAAAGCCATACAAATTGTCCGCGCGCCGCTTGAGAGGTTTTACCAGGCGCTGAACGATGAGCAGAGGCAGCGGTTCAACGCGATGAACGGCTCGTCAGAGAGAGCTCCTTCGGGTGCTAATATGGCGGCCGCGTGCAGTCAGCAGGCGACCACCTTCATCGACCTGCCAGTGCAACGCATTGAACAGGTGATTCAGCCGACTACCCAGCAGCAGAGTGCCTTCGACGATCTCAAGAAGACAGCGCAAAATGCGTCTGAACAGCTGCAGTCGTCCTGTCCGACTGCGGTTCCGCTATCACCAGTGGCGCGGGTCGATACGGTCGAAACACGGCTAAACGCGATGGCGGATGCCATAAAGTCGGTTCGCCCTGACCTCAACAACTTCTACGCCTCGCTAAGCGATGAGCAGAAGGCAAGGTTCAACACTATGGGTCCTCCCCCGAATGCTGCCTCGTCTCCACAGCAGCGCCAGAGCGGCGGCCAGCGATAATTAGCCGGTTTAATCTCTTCGTTTCAAATTCACTGAGTGTCATGGTCGGTCTTACGAGTTCTCTCGGCTTCCGAAACTCTGCAAATTAATCGCCATTTCGCGCGATAGCGGCAAATTGCGCGCATAGAAGCGTTCAATCTGGTCAACAGATGTTCCCGCATTCTTGGCGAGATTGAAGATATTTACTTGTCCCTTGGACAGAATGATCCTCATGCAGATCGCTGTGTGACGCAGAGAGTAAACAGTGTGAACCACCTTTGAATAGCGGTCTTCTTTCAGGTGACAACGTTCAAGCAGCGCATTGAACTGACGTTGCATGATGCGTTTTGCACTGGCGCGGTTCTTGTAGGTGGGAAGAAACAGAAAATCGTCGTTCTTGTAGCCCTGATAACGCATCTTGATTCGATTGTAGACAGAAACGGCAGCGGGCATGGTGTTTGATATCCGATGTCCTGTCTTACCTTTCCGAATAGTTATGATCAAACGCTTTGGGTTATCTGCCCAGGCAACGTCACGATGAGTGAGAGAGTAGATTTCACTTTCCGTTGGACGAAGAAATGAGTGAACCATGAACAGTATGAAATCGTACAACTCATCGGTAACGATCGTTTCTCGAACGCGGACTTTTTCTTCAGCCATCGTCTTGGCTGTGGTGAGGAGCAGCTGATACTCATCGTGCTTCCGATCTACGAGGGGATAAAACCGGAAAAAAGACCTCGGATTGTCTTGTCGTTTCACACGGGGCGTCGCCGGGATAAAATCAATGATGCCTTCTTGACGCGCTAACTTCATTACCTTGGCAAACACACTGGCTATGTGATTGAGTGTTGCGGGTCTCAGAGAGGAATCTTGCTCCTGAACCCAATCGAGATATTGGTGGTAGTGCTTCGTTTGAATGGTGGCGATGTCACTTTTGGCAAAACGACGAAGGATGCCCCACTTCTTGTGATCAAGATAAAACTTTGTAACGGTCCAAAGACGTGGACTTATTTCGCCGCGTTCGCCCCGCGCTTTTTCGTTAAGCAGAAGTTTGTTGGCAAAGTTTTCAAATGTGCGAGTCTTAGGAACTTCCTTAAGAATTCCACGGGCACCAAGCCTGTTCAGGAATTCCTCGGCAATAGATATAGCTTCAACGCGGTCGGGGGTCTTTGTGGTTTTGACGATCCGTCGCTTTTGCGATGGGATCCACACGCGGACCCGGTAGTAGGGGCTGGCGTTGACTCTGTATATTGCAAGTCCGCGCCGCAGATTGATGATTTTACCCTGAAGAGCAAAACGGTTCGGCGTTTTCATGCGGGTTCAGGGGCAAGAGTGATACACAATTATGATACACTAGCCTATAACATATTGAAATACCAAGGTGTATCTCATTCTCATAACCTGAAGGTCGTAGATTCAAATCCTACCCCCGCAACCAACTTCAAAGGGTCCCTTCGGGGACCCTTTTTGATTTGGCCGCTGACCCTCACGCCAGCTTTTCGCCCGGAGAACAGGGGCTGTTGTCACCAATTGAAGTGACTTCGTCCCCATAGCTTGCTTACCTCCCGGCTCCGCTCGCCGGCGGCTTCTGATCACCGCCGTCGAGGAGCGTCTCGATCCGACCAATGCCGAACGCTTACGCCGCGCGCGAATTCTCCCGGAAGTCATGATCAGCCGCACCGGCATTCGGTCTTAACGGCGTGAAACCACGCGGCGTTCGTATTAACGCCGCTCACATGACGGCTCAGCGGGTTGTGGCAATAGCCTAAGATGTTACTTACATTTGTCCCGAAAGGGAAAACCATGCCCGAAGACCAAACAGAAGAGCGGCCGTGCCTGCATTGCATGATGGTCGAGCTCATCGACGACTTTTTCGCCGAATATCCGGCAGCCGGCGGCGAGGCCGATGCCATCGACACCGATGAAGTGCTTACCGCAATCGCCAAGACGGTGGCCGAACTGACGAGCTCACAGAACAGCACCATTCGTCAGCAAGTGATCGAGCAATTGATGCGCGACATCATGGAATATGACGCCGAGTTTCGCCGCGAAGATGCGACCGGCTCGGTCGCGCGGCATTGATGGGTCCTTCCTTAATGGCGGCGGAGGCTTAGACTTGCTCTGAGGCTTAGACTTGCTCTACGTGCCGCGTCACGAGACTTCCGGCTTTTTCCAACTATCGCCTTGCGGTCGATCACGAGGTCGAACAGTTCGGAGTTATGGTCGCGCAGAAATCGCCGCACATAGGGTTGCAGGATATAGATCCCGATATTCGAACTCGCGCCAACGCGTGTCTGGCCTGTCCGCACCGCCGATAGGGCGCGTTCGCTGATGCGGATGAGGCTTGTCGCGTAGGGCATGAAGGCAAATTCGCAGCCCGAGCGCGAGCGACGCCAGGCCGCCGCCGCTCAATTGCAGCTGGCCCAGCCGACCGCGTGTCGCAACAGATACGCGCAAGCTCGAAGAGGAGCTCGGCGTGGTTCTGGTGTGAAAACTCTTGGTTTCGACGAGCGCGAGAAAGGTCTTTGCCCAGGCGAGGTTCAACATGCCACTTTCCTCGCTGGCGCAATATCATTGACGGCATCTGTGGGCCTTTGGCCGCACAAAACCTGCCGAATGTTTTCCGCCGTCGCGAGTTCGAGCTCGGCACGCGGTAGCGGAAACAAGCTGCGTAGCGTGCCGGGGAAGCCGAGCCCCGGTGAGTACATTGTCCAACGCGTTTTGCCGTTCAATCAGCTGATGGTGCTGGAAGATCGATGCGGTGCGCCGCCGGTGTTGACGCAGCGAATGCCGCGGACCCAGCACGCCGAATTCGCGCGATACGATATGCCCGGTAGTCGGCGGCACCAGATGATTGAGGGTGCGCAGCAGAGTCGATTTTCCCGCGCCGGACCGGCCAAGGAGGACGACAAATTCACTCGTTCGAAAGGCAATGGAGGTTGCGCGCAGCGCCGTAACACCGCCGGGGTAGGTGACGCCGACATTGTCGAGACGAACGATCGCGCTATCTGCGCTGTTGCCGACCATCTATTACCTCTTGTAATTTATTAGCTTTGGAAATTGCGTTATGCAAAACGCCGATTTATTCCCGAAAAACCGCCAGTTAGTGGCCTATTAAAGCCGAAAGAGCGTCTTGACGCACGTTATCCAACAATCATTGCCGCAGTGGACCCGCGCGCTCAACGATGGCGCGAAATTCGCCGGACGGCAACAAACCGAAGGTAGCGCCCGGCTCGTCGCCGAGCCGTGACGCGCAAAAGGCATCAGCGACGGCCGCCGGCGCATGCTGCAGGATCAGCGCGCCCTGCATAGCCAGAACAAGATCGCGAACGATCGCCCGTGCCTGCGACTCGTCATGCCGATCGTTTTGGGTGAGCTTACGCTCAAGCCGGCCCGCGACGCTCGCCAGCCGCTTATCGCTGCGCGCGGTTTCGCCAATCTCGCGCAACAATAGCTCGCCGGCGTGCGGGATACGTTCGAGCGCGCGCAGCACATCGAGACACATGACGTTTCCCGAGCCTTCCCAAATGGAATTCACCGGCAGTTCGCGATAGATGCGCGGCATCACGCATTCTTCGACATAGCCGTTGCCGCCGAGCACTTCCATCGCCTCGCCCGCCAAGAGCGGGGCGCGCTTGCAGATCCAGAATTTGGCCGCCGGCGTCATCACGCGCCGCCAGACCAGCGCGAGCTCGTCGTCTTCATCGTAAGCACGCGCCAAGCGCATCGTCAGCACCGCGGCGGCTTCCGATTCAACCGCGAGATCGGCCAGCACATTGGTCATCAAGACTTGATCGATGAGCTTCTTCTGGAAAGCGATCCGATGCGAGGCATGATGGACCGCCTGCGCCACGGCTTGCCGTATCAGGCCCGCCGAGCCGATCGCGCAATCAAGCCGCGCATAATTGCTCATCTCGATGATGGTCGGGATGCCGCGGCCTTCTTCGCCGATCAGTTCGCCCTCGGCGCGCACGAACTCCACCTCGCTCGATGCATTGGAGCGGTTGCCGAGCTTGTCCTTCAGCCGCACAATGTGGATCGCATTTCGTTCGCCGCCGCGCGTCCAGCGCGGCACCAGAAAGCAGCTCAGCCCGCCTGGCGACTGCGCCAGCACCAAAAAAGCGTCGCACATCGGCGCCGACATGAACCATTTTTGCCCGCTCAAGCGAAACAGCCGGTGCGGCCCGTCGGTTGTGCGGAATTCCGCCTGCGTGGTGTTGGTGCGTAGATCCGAACCGCCCTGATTTTCCGTCATGGCCATGCCAAGGAGGGCGCCGGTTTTTTCATGGGCCGGACGGAAGCGCGGATCGTAATGCCGGGCGAAGATACGCGGCAGCCATTCTGCTGCCGCTGCCGGTGCCTGGCGCAAAGCCGGCACGGCGCCATAGGTCATCGCAATCGGGCAGTACACACCGCTTTCGATCTGTACCAGCATGTAAGTCCCGGCGGCACGGGCGACATGCGCTCCGGCTTGCGGCTTTGCCCATGGACCCGCGTGTAATCCCGCTTCGACAGCGAGCGACATCAGGGCATGCCATGCCGGATGAAATTCGACTTCGTCGACGCGATGACCGTAGCGATCGAAGGCGTGCAGCACCGGCGGATTTTCGTTGGCCGCGAAACCAAGCTTGACGGTCTCCGGCTCACCAAGGGTTTTGCCCAGCGCGGTGAGCTCCTCGACTGCCCAACCCGCCTTCTCGCGCAGGAGCGCCTCACAAAGCACGCGGTCGGTCTGCAACAGATTATAGGGTTCGAGCGGCGGAGGCTGGTTGGTGACCTGATACATCGCAGCGCGCGTTCCAGCTCGGTTTAGCTCTCGTATGATAAGAGCTTATACGAACGCCGCCACGCCCGCACGCGTTGACCCGTGGAACCCACCAGTAGGTGAAATTTGGCTGGATCGCAGAGGATCAGGCCGCTTGCTGCGCCAGCCGATCCATTTCGCGCTGCACCAGCTGCCGATAGAGCCCTTCGCGCCGCATGAGAACATCCGGCGGTCCGTCCTGCGCGACGCGGCCGGTTTGCAGGACGACGATCCGGTCGAAATTGCGAACGGTCGAGAGCCGATGCGCAATGGCGATGACAGTGCGCCGGTTCATCAGGTGGTTGAGCGCTTCGCGGATTGCCTCTTCGGATTCGGTGTCGAGCGCGGAGGTCGCCTCGTCGAGCAGAAGCAGCGGGGCATCCTTTAAAAATGCGCGCGCGATGGCGATCCGCTGCCGCTGACCACCCGACAATCTTATGCCGCGTTCACCGACGATCGTTCGCATGCCTTGCGGCAGCTGCTCGATAAAGTCACAACGGGCGGCGAAAGCGGCCTGCATGACTTCATCATCGCTGGCTTCGGGCCGGCCGTAGCGGATGTTCTCCATGACCGAGCGATGGAACATCGAAATGTCCTGCGGCACGATACCGATCGCGGCACGCAAGCTCTCCTGGGTGACGCGCGCGATGCCTTGCCCGTCGAGCAAAATTCGTCCGGTCTGCACGTCGTAGAAACGCTGCAACAACGCGAACAGAGTCGATTTGCCGCCGCCCGAATGACCGACCAACCCAACGCGTTCGCCGGGCAGGATATTGAGCGAGAAATCTTGAAATATTCGCTGGCCGTCCGGGTACGTGAAATCGACATGCTCGAATTTGACGCTGGCGCCGCGGCGGACGAGCGGCTCGGCGTGCGGATCGTCGCGCAATTCGTGCGGCACCAGAAGTGTAGCGACCGCCTCCGAAAGCCGCGCGACATGCTGCGTGATATCGACCAGAGCTACGGCGAGGTCGCGCGTTGCGTTAAGCACTGAAAGCGCCAGCGTGCAGGCAAGCACGACATCGCCGGTGGTCGCTTCGCCTCGTTCCCACAGCATGATCGCCCAGGCGACCAGTCCGAGCGTCAGTAATATGGTCACGAGCGCGTGAAAAATGCGGAGCTTTTCGAGGTAAAACAGGCTGCGCTGGCGCGCCGTCATCTCGCGATTGATAGTGGCATCGAAGCGGCGATGCTCGCGCAGGAAGCCGCCAAAGGCGCGCACCAGCGACATATTACTGACGACGTCGATCATCTCGCCGTCGACTGCGGCCGCCTTTCGGGCAAAGTCGTGGTGCAGCGGACGTCCCGCGGCAGCCAGCCGGAACATAATGAAGACCATAATGCCGGCGATTGCCATTAAAGTTGCCGCCATTGGCACACTGATCGTCAACACCAAGGCGATCGCCGCGACGGTAGCCACGCAGGGCGGCAACACGTTCCACATGAACATATTTTCGGCGGTGAACATGGCGTTGGAAGTGGCGGTCACGCGGCTCGTCAACATGCCGGGCAGCCGCTCGGAGAAATAGCTGGGAGAGTGTCCCATCAGGTGGCTGAACAGGTCGCGGCGTAGATCGCCGGTGACCCCGACGAACGCGTAATTGGCGATCCAAGCCGCGATGCGCCACAACAGATTATCGGCAGCAATCAGCGCGCCGAGCAGAAAAAATGCAGTCCAGGCCGCGGCATTGGCGCCGTTCGAAAGAGTGTCGACCAGAAATTTGACGCCGTATTGCGTGCAGACCGAGCAGACTACAGCAGCCAACACGGCGGCAAGAATGGCGGCATGCGACACTGGCCGCAAGCGGATGTAACGAAAGATGAACGCGAGAGGGGAAGAGGCATAAACCGTGAGTTCAGCCATGCGCGTTCATTTCCTTCCACCGGCGATGTTGTGGGACCCCCTGATCCTCCCACCTCCGTTTTGAACGGCCCGGAACCTTCCGCGTTCCCCGTGCGGCAGCCGCTCTGCAAACAAATTCGGTGTACGTCCGTTACCGCTGCGTGTTGCTTTAACGGTGCATATCTCTGGCGTTTGCTCACGCCGTGGCGTGTTGACGTCAATGCGGCGGCGCTTGGAAAAGTTCCGGAGCGTTTAAAAAATTAAGTTCCGTCCATAATTTGAAATTTTTAGCGGTTTCGACGTTGTCGGTAGTCGCCGGGGTGAGGAACTCAACAAGAATCGAGGGACTTTTCAATGCACATCGCACAAGTGGCGCCGTTGACCGAAGCCATCCCGCCGCGCCTTTATGGCGGCACCGAACGGGTCGTTTCCTGGCTGACGGAAGAACTGATCGCGCTGGGGCACGAGGTCACGCTCTATGCCAGCGGCGACTCGATGACGTCCGCGCGCCTTGAAGCGGTGTGGCCGCGCGCTTTGCGGCTCGACGGCTCCGTTCGCGATCCGAACGCCCTGCACATGTTGATGCTGGAGCGCGTCTACCAGTCCGCGGCCGATTTCGATTTTATTCATTGCCATCTCGATTATTACCCCTTCTCGCTGTTTTCGCGGCAGTCGACGCCTTTTGTGACGACGCTGCATGGCCGGCTCGATCTGCCGGAGCATCAGCCGGTGTTCGATGAGTTTTCCTCAGTGCCGGTCGTGTCGATTTCAAATTCGCAACGGCGGCCGTTGCCGCAGGCACGGTGGGTGCGCACAGTACATCACGGTCTTCCCGCGCAGCTTTTGGTGCCGAAGCCGATCAAGCCCTCCTACTTCGCATTTCTCGGGCGCATCGCGCCGGAAAAGCGCGTCGACCGCGCCATTCGCATTGCGGAGCATTGTGGGGTGCCGCTTAAAATCGCCGCCAAGGTCGACAAGGTCGACCAGGATTATTTTGCGGAGCAGATCAAGCCGATGCTGGCCAGCTCCAATTGCGAATATATCGGCGAGATCAGCGACCGCGAGAAATCCGAATTCTTAAGTGGCGCGATTGTATTACTGGTGCCGATCGATTGGCCGGAGCCGTTCGGCTTGGTCATGATCGAAGCAATGGCCTGTGGCACGCCGGTAATTGCCTTCAATCGCGGTTCAGCGTCGGAGGTCGTTGACGAAGGGGTGACCGGCTTCATCGTCGAGGACGTCAATGGCGCCATCGGCGCGGTCGATAGGCTTGGGCACTTGTCGCGTGAAAGAGTGCGGCGGCGTTTCGAGGAACGCTTTACCGCGCGGCGTATGGCGCAGGATTATTTGAACGTTTACCGGAGCCTGATGGCTGCCGCGCCGCATCTGCGGCTGGTCACCGACGAAGCGCCGGCGCAGTAGCGTCACCGGTAATCGGACGTGTCCTTACGAGCCGTCCTTGGCGTCGCGGAGCGTGGCTCGCGCGTCTTGGGCTATTTCCGCCGGCCGTGTTTCCGGCATGAGGAGCCATACCAGCGTTAAGCCGACGAAGGCGATCGCCGCGAGACTGCCGAAGGCGACTGGGCTACCGAAGCGGTCGGTAAGATAGCCGGCAAAAGTCGCGCTCAGCGACGCGCCGATGCCGGTCGCGGTACCCAGAATACCTTGTCCAAGATTGAAATGACCGGTGTCGCGCGTCAGATCGGCCACGATCAACGGCACCATAACGGCAAACACCGCCGCGGTGATACCGTCGAGGATCTGCACGGCCAGCAATATCGATGGGTTGGAAATAAACGCGAATAACAGCCCGCGGATCGGCAGTGCGGCAAAGCCGATCAGAAGCAGCGGCCGCCGGCCCCAGATCTGCGCGCGCGTTCCGACCCATGGCGACAAAGCCGCGACGACGAGCTGCGGCACGACAATGCAAGCGGCGATGATCACGGTCGCCCAGCGGGCCGAACTCATCGTGACCACGCTTCCAACGAGTGGCAGCATTGCCGAGTTGGCAAGATGAAACAAGAGCAGACAACCAGCAAAGATCAGGAGCGGCCGATTGTTCATCAGCGCGCCCGCCCGAGTCGGCGGCTTGGCGCTCACGTGCCGCGGCGGAGCGCCGTGGGCGCGCTCTGGATCGATCTCGTTTTCGGCAATCGCGCGCAGCGCGATGAGCGCCGGTACCAGCAACAAAACGGTGACAATGAAGACCGCACGCGCGGAAAGGAGGTACCCGCATGCGCCCATCGCAGCCGCAGCGAGGCCGTTACCGATTGAGGCAAAGCGCGCATTGCGGCCGAGCCGTTGGCCGATTGCGGCGTGTCCAACAAGGCCAAGGCTGATTGCGGCCATTGCCGGGCCGAGCACGCAACTCGCTGCGGCATGCAAGATCGATCCTGCCAGCACCGTTGGAAAGATCGGTAGCGCGGCGTAGGTCAGCGCGCTCACGCAAATCGCTGCAATCGCTAGTCCGGCGACGAAGCGTTCCGAACGGGCGGCATCCACCAAGGCGCCACCCGGCATTTGCCCGATCAACGAAACAAACCCCGCCGCCGACAAGACCAGGCCGATATCGACCTGGGTCCAGCGCTGCGCAGTAAGGTAGACCGACACGAAGGGGCCAAACCCGGTCTGCACATCGGCGACGAAGAACACGAACCAGTCGAGACCGCGCAGGCTACGGCGCGATGGCGCCTCGCCACCAGCCGCTTGCGCGAGCGAGGACCCCGAGCGATCCGAAGCCGCTGACATTGGGAACTGCGGACTTTCTTTTATGCGGCGTGAGAGATTTGTGCGCAGGATGGAGGCTCCAGCAATCGTCCATTGCTTTTTGCAGGTCTTGCGAAGAATCGCGCGTTATTCAAACGGCAGTGGCTCGAGCTTGCCGAGTGCACCGAGAACGACGACAGGTTTGCCCTCCTGATATTCGGGGGCGGTCTTGACCTGATCGCGGGTAAGATCAAGCGTGATTTTGGCGTTAGCCTGGCCTGGCGGCGGAAAGTGCAAGGCGTTCCATTCGACCGCAATTTTCCGGCTGCCAACCCCGAGAAAGCCGCCGAAATCGATGATCGCAGCGCGCACCCGTCCGCTTCGATCGACAATTACATCAACGATGCGGCCCATATTTTCATCGGCGGCGCCCAAGACTTGCCGGCCGAGAATGCCCTCCACTTCGTGATTATTGAGCACCGTCACCGATGGCGGTTCTACGGTGGCTGTTGCGGGCCGATCGGCTGGTTCGCTTGGGACCGATGCCGGCGCAGTCTCCGAACTAGCCGATCCGACGGCCGTCACGACGACCAAGAAAGCGGCGGTTAATGCCGCTTTTGTCAGCCTTTTGGCGCGCATCATGGTTCCGTTGAAACTCAGTCCACTAAGCCTAATGGATCAACTCGGTTCCAGATTGGTGTCGAAGCCTTGGCGGCACAGCGTCCCGCAGGGGAGCGAGGTTCCAGGTCTGAGATCACACGATGTGCGCTCAGCGTGTTAGGATCACGACGAAAACACGACGGAAACGCGGATATCGCCGCTGATCCGCGGGGTATCGAGCGACACCGTATGACCATGACGCCTGACACGTAGATCGACACTGGACGATGCAAGCTTCAGGTCGCGCAACGTGACCTCGTCGAGAAACTCCGGCAGCCGCGGATTGCGCAGCCGGATTTCGCGCGCAAAGGGGTCGAATTCGAGCCCCAGCGACGCTTCAAGCAGTGTGAACGGTGTGGCGCTGGCCCACGCCTGCGGCGAGCAAGCGACCGGATAGAGCGTCGGACCGTGACCGCGCTGACGCTGAAAGCCGCAGAACAATTCAGGCAAACGCCGCTGATCCGTGTAGGTGGCGGCGCTGAATAGTCCGCCGAACAACGTCTCGATGGGGCGTTTGGCTTCGTAGCGCGCCATGCCGAGGGCGATCAGTGCATTGTCATGCGGCCAGATCGAGCCGTTGTGATACGACATTGGATTAAAGCGCGGTTCGCCGCGCGCGACCGTGCGAATTCCCCAGCCGGAGAAAAAATTCGGTCGCAGCAGACCGGCGGCCACCCTCGCCGCGCGATCGAAAGCTGCAATTCCAGTGAACAGAACCTGGCCGGCATTGGACGTGCGGACGCGGCATGGCTCCTTATTGCCATCGAGCGCCAGCGCATAGGTTTCGATGTCCGGACACCAGAATGCCGCCTCGAACCGCTCGGCCAATCGCGCCGCCTCGGCATCGAGTCGTTCGGCGACGAGATCGCGCCCAAGCCGCCGCGCGCAGCGCGCCGCCATTCGTTTCGCGGCGTAGACATAACCCTGCACTTCAACAAGTGCGATGGCACCCTCGGCAAGCCGGCCATCGGCGTGAAAGATCGCATCGTGCGAATCTTTCCAGCCCTGATTAGCTAAACCTTGATCGCTGGCGCGCTCATATTCGATGAAACCGTCGCCGTCCGGATCGCCTGGACCGTCGATCCAGCTGAGCGCCGCTTCGATCGCGGGCCAAAGCTCGGTGAGAGTGGCGCGATCGCCGGTGCGTTCGGTATAGAGTCCGGCGAGTAGAACGAATAGTGGGGTCGAATCGACGCTGCCGTAATACAGGCCGAACGGCACTTCGCGCAGCGCCGCCATTTCGCCGCCGCGCATTTCATGAAGGATCTTCCCGGGTTCGGCGTCGGCCAAGGGATCGTATTTGGTCGCCTGGTAAGCCGCCAAGCGGCGCAGCACGCCACGCGCCACCTCTGGACTCCACCACAACATCTGCAGGGCGGTGATCAAGCCGTCGCGGCCGAACGTGGTCGAATACCAGGGAATGCCGGCATAAGGATAGCGGCCTTGCGGCGTCTCGGTCATGAGCATCCCGAGATCGGCGGCCGAGCGGCACAGTATCTCGTTGAATCGGTCGTTCGATGTTTCAACCGAAGTGCGCTGGCGAGTTGCTTCGCGCACGTCGCGCCGCGCCGCGATCAATCCGCGCAGGAAAGGCAGCGGCCGGGAGTCGTTTCGATTACAGCTAATCGCCAGAAATAGCGGCCGGGTTTCGCCAGGTTTGAGATGCACATTATAGACCGCCGCGTCGGTTTTGAGCTGATCGGGCGACGGATCGAAATCAAGCGCAGTCTGCCGAACTTTGCCATCTAAGCCATCATAGGCGAGCAGGACGCGGTTGCCGCCGTGGACCTTCGCGGTCGCCGACCCGTGCCGTTCGCGGTGCGAACCGCGGACCTCGAACAAGTCAGCAAAGTCGTTTTCGAAAAGAATGGTGAGGCGGAGATCGATCGGCTGATCGCCATAATTGCGCATGCCGAGCCGCTGATAGGCCGTATCGCGCCAGATAAACATTGTACGAAGAATATGAACCCGATCTTTTTCCATCACGAGGCGCTGGCCGTCGATCAGGTCGGGATTGGTCAAATCGACAAAAAAGGCAGTGTTGTCGTCACGCAGATTCGAGCCGAGCAGAAGTGGCGGCTTGTCATTGAGCAGCAGTTCCAGCCGCGATAGATGCCGGGTGTCGTCATGGAACAGACCGGAAGAGCCGACGAAAGATGTTCCAATGTCGCCGCGAACATCGAGGACGACGAAAGTATCGCCGTGTTTGAGCGCGTACGGCGGGCCGGCTGGCTGGGTCGCAGTGATAGCGAACGTGGTTTCCGGCGGCGCATCCGGCGGAAACGCGGGCGCGGTTTTCGCACCGGACTGTCCAGTAATTTTGCCAGTAATTTTGGCGGCGATTTTGCCGGCCTTACCCGCGGATTGAGACATTTTCTATGGTTTTAGCCGCCATCGTGCCGCGGGCTCACGGAGCCACGCCGCCGTGAAGAATATCGACCACGCGCATGCTGATCGAATCGACCAGCGCTACATTCCCCTCGACGATGGCGTATTTGAGATTCTATGGTTTTAGCCGCCATCGTGCCGCGGGCTCACGGAGCCACGCCGCCGTGAAGAATAT
>DASZCJ010000241.1:0-15842 GCA_035943155.1 Xanthobacteraceae bacterium
ATCATCTCTTCGAACATGACGGCCAGATCAGCAAACGCGAGGTCCGCGCTGTCGTGCTCTCGTCGTTAGCGCCGCGACGCGGCGAGCTGTTGTGGGATATCGGCTCCGGCTCGGGGTCGGTTGCAATCGAGTGGATGCTGACCGATCCGTTGATGCGCGCGATTGCCGTGGAGCGCCGCGACGATCGCGCCGCCCGGATTGTTCGCAACGCCGCCGCGTGCGGCGTGCCTGACCTGCGCGTCGTCACCGGCGCGGCGCCGGCTGTGCTCGGCGAACTGCCGACGCCCGATGCGATATTCGTCGGCGGCGGCGCCAGCGGCGTGCTCGATGCGGCAGCGCGCGCCTTGCGGCCGGGTGGCCGGCTCGTCGTCAATGCGGTTACGCTCGAAACCGAAGCGCTCATCCTCGGCAGGCATGCGGTGTTTGGCGGTGAATTGCTGCGGCTTGAGATTTCGCGCGCCGAGCGGCTCGGCGCCAAGACCGCGTGGCGCCCGGCGCTGCCGGTGACGCAATGGATTTGGACAAAGCCATGATCGTTGCTGGGATTGGCTGCAGGCGCGGCGCCGCGGCGCCAGACATCGAAGCCGCCATCCGGGCGGCGCTCACGCGCGCTGGGATCAAGGCAGCCGATCTGACTGCGCTCGCGACCAGCGCGGCAAAGCAAGCCGAGCCTGGGATCGCAGCTACCGCGGCGAAGCTCGGTCTGCGCATCAAACTGATACCGCAAGCCGAGCTCAAAGCCGCCGGAGCGCGCGTGGCAACGCGATCGGATCGCGTTCTGGCGCTGTTCGGCGTGCCCTCGCTCGCCGAGGCCGCGGCTTTGGCGGCGGCGGGACCCTCGGCGCGGCTCATCGCGGCGCGCCTTGTCGTCGGCGCGGCGACCTGCGCGCTCGCCGCTTCGGAGACCGCGCAATGACCGTGCATTTCATCGGCGCCGGACCCGGCGCGGCCGATCTCATAACCGTGCGCGGACGCGATCTCATCGCGCGCTGTCCAGTTTGCCTCTATGCCGGTTCGATCGTGCCGCGCGATCTATTGAGCTTCTGCCCAGCGGGCGCGCACATCATCGACACCGCGCCGCTTTCGCTCGATGAGATCGAGGCCGAGTTCGCGGCCGCACATGCCGCCAACCAAGACGTGGCGCGGCTGCATTCCGGCGACTTGTCGATCTACTCGGCGCTCGCCGAGCAGTTGCGCCGGCTCGCCCGGCAAAACATTCCCTACACGCTCACGCCCGGTGTGCCGGCTTTCGCGGCCGCCGCGGCGGCTCTGCAATGCGAACTCACCGTGCCGGAACTGGCGCAAAGCGTCGTGCTCACGCGCGTGCCCGGCCGCGCCTCACGCATGCCGGAAACTGAAAAGCTCGCCACTTTTGCTGCCAGCGGTGCGACGCTGGTCATTCATCTCGCTATCCAAGCGATTGGCAGCATCGCCGCAGAGCTCACGCCGTTTTATGGCGCCGACTGCCCCGCCGCGGTTGTGGCGGAAGCCAGTTCGCCGACGCAGCGCGTTATCCGCGGGACGCTTACCGATATTGCCGCGAAGGTTTTGCAGGCGCGGATCGAGCGCATCGCGCTGATCCTGGTCGGTCCCGCACTCGCTGCGCGCGATTTCCGCGACAGTGCGCTTTACGATGCTGACTATCGCCGCCGATTTCGCGGAGGCGGCGCATGACGGAAATTTTCCGTTTCTGGATTTCCGCTTTCGCGGGAATGAGCGGGAGAAAATTACGGTCTCCTAAAAGGAGCGCGGCCGACCAGAGTCTGATCGCGGTCGAACAGCACCACTTCAACGGCAATCTCGGTTCCGGCGATGAGCTGTGCAGCGGTCGCCTGCGCCGCCCGTGCGACTTTGTCGCCGAGGGCAATGCCGGCGGCTTGCGCGAGGCCAAAGGCTTGCGCGGTGGTATTCGCCGCCAGGATGCGGCGCTCGACATCGCTGCCGCCGCCGGCGTCGATGGCGAATTTCGCCAGCGCCGCAAGATCGACCTCGCCACGCTTGGAATGCAGATCGGTCAGGCCCTGCGCCAGCTTGGTCATTTTAGCGACGCCGCCGGCGATGGTGACGCGCGGCAGCGGGTGCCGCCGCAGATATTTCAGCATGCCGCCGACGAAATCGCCCATATCGATCAGGGCGATTTCGGGCAGCCCATGCAGCTTCTGCACGGCGGTCTCGGAATTGCGGCCGGTCGAGCCGGCGACATGATTAAGGCCGGCGGCGCGCGCGATGTCGATGCCGGAACGGATCGAGTGGATCCAGGCCGAACAGGAATACGGCACGACGATACCGGTGGTGCCGAGAATCGACAGGCCGCCGACAATGCCGAGCCGTGCATTGAGGGTCTTCGCCGCGAGCCCCTCGCCGCCGGGAATAAAAAATTCGACCTCGGCGTCGGCCGCGCGTCCAGCGACAGCGGCAACCTCGGCGACGGCGTCGGCGATCATGTGACGCGGCACCGGATTGATCGCCGGCTCGCCTGCCGGAACTGGAAGTCCCGGGAGCGTGACCGTGCCAACGCCCTCGCCCGCGCGAAGGATGACGCCGCTGCCGGGCGCGCCGAACCGCACAGTCGCGCAGATGAGCGCGCCGTGGGTCACGTCGGGATCGTCGCCGGCGTCCTTGATCACGCCGGCGGTCGCCGTGTTGTCATCCATGCGCGTCATGGCGAGTGCAAAGGTTGGCCGCTCGCCGCGCGGCAGCGTTACTTCGACCGGGTCGGGAAATTCGCCGGTCACCAGCGCGGCAAAAGCCGCCTTCGCCGCCGCGGCGGCGCAGGTGCCGGTGGTCCAGCCCCGGCGCAAGACGCGCTGCTGTTTCGCCATCCCGTTTTCTTTAGTCCTGTGATCGCACCCCGTCACTACGAGCGAGCTAAGTCGAGCCTACTATGACCGCATGGGATTCCTTGGCAGCGCGGCGGACCGGCATTCCGGTTTTTGCGCCGGGACATGTCTGGCTCGCTGGCGCCGGCCCAGGCGATCCCGGTCTGCTCACGCTCGACGCGCTGGCCGGCCTCGCCCAGGCGGATATCGTCGTCCACGACGCGCTCGTGGACCAGCGCGTGCTGGCGCTGGCAAGAGCGCAGGCGCGGCTCGAATTCGCCGGCAAACGCGGCGGCAAGCCATCCGCCTTGCAAGCCGATATCAGCGACCGCTTGGTTGCGCTGGCCCGCGCCGGCAATCGTGTGCTGCGGCTCAAGGGCGGCGATCCATTCGTATTCGGCCGTGGCGGCGAAGAGGCGATGACGCTGGCGCGCGCCGGCGTGCCATTTCGGATCATTCCAGGCGTTACCGCCGGCCTTGCCGCGTTGGCCGCGGCCGGCATCCCGGCGACGCTGCGCGGCATCAATCGCGCCGTGGTCTTCGCCGCCGGCCACGGCGCCGAGGAAAATTTCGATTGGGCGCCGCTCGCGCGCACCGGCCAGCCGATCGTGCTGTACATGGTGATGCACAATCTCGAACGAATTACTGCAGCGATGCTCCAAGCCGGAATCGTTGGCAGCACGCCGGCCGCCGTGATCGTCTCGGCCACCACCCCGAAACAGCGCGTGCTCATCTCCACGCTTGAACAACTTGCCGCCGATGCCCGCGCGCAGAAGCTGGAGCCGCCGGCCATTGTGGTCATCGGCGAAATCGTGAAGCTTCGCGCCGAACTTGCCGGCGCCGCGGCGATCCCGGCAAAGGAATTGAAAAGCGAATTGAAATGACCGCGCGCGGGCTGATCATCGCCGCGCCGCATTCGGGCGCCGGCAAGACGACCATAACGCTTGCTATTCTGGCGGCGCTGCAACGCCGCGGCGTCAAAATCAGCGCGGCAAAGACCGGTCCCGACTATATCGATCCGGCTTTTCACGCGGCGATAACCGGACGCGCCGCCGTTAATCTCGATTCCTGGGCCATGCCGGCTGCACTCCTCGATATGTTGGCGGCGCGCGCAGCCGATAGAGCGGACATTTTCGTCATCGAAGGCGTCATGGGTCTGTTCGACGGCGCGCCCGCAAGCGCCGGCCGGCGCGGCGCCACTGCCGATCTCGCCGCGCATTTCGATCTACCGGTGATGCTGGTGATCGACGTGGCGCGGCAAGCGCAATCTGCCGCCGCCGTGGCGCGCGGTTTTGCATCGCACGATCCCGCCGTGAAGATCGCCGGCGTTATTCTCAATCGCACCGCAAGCGAGCGGCACCGCGCGCTCGTCGCCGATGCGATCAGTGCATGCGGGCTGCCCATTTTCGGCGCCCTGCCGCGTGAGGCGGCGATTACTTTACCGGAGCGGCACCTCGGCCTGGTGCAGGCCGCCGAGCATGCCGATCTGGCGGCGCTGATCGATCGCCTGGCGCTGATGGCGGAACGCCATCTCGATCTCGACGCGATTGCCGCCGCCGCTGCGCCGCTCACGCTGCGCGGGCACGGCAACAGCAGCGCTGGTTTTCTGCCGCCGCCCGGACAACGCGTGGCGCTGGCGCAGGATCGGGCATTCAGCTTTGTCTATCCGCATGTCGTGGAAGCGTGGCGCGGCGCCGGTGCGGAGGTCATCGCTTTTTCTCCGCTGGCCGATGAAGCGCCGCCGGAGCGCGCCGATAGCTGCTGGCTGCCCGGTGGTTACCCCGAATTGCATGCCGAGGCGATCGCGGCAGCACGGCGTTTTGCCGACGGTTTGCGTCGCTTCGCGCAGACGAGTCCGGTGCATGGCGAGTGCGGCGGCTATATGGTCTTGGGCCAAAGCATCGAGAATGCCGACGGGCGCCACTACGCGATGACCGGCCTGCTCGGTCATTCGACCAGCTTTGCCAAACGCAAATTGCATCTCGGTTATCGCGCTGCCCGCGTTTTATCCGACAGTGTGCTAGGCGCCAAAGGCGCGCGGGTGCGCGGCCACGAATTTCATTACGCCTCGCTCACGGCGCAGGGTGACGACGAGGCTTTTGCCGAACTGCGCGATGCGCAAGGTCGCGCGCTCGGCAACAGCGGCGGCCGCCGCGGCCGCGTCAGCGGCACGTTCTTTCACGCGATTGCCGCGGATATTTAACCAGCCGCTTTAGGCGCGGCAGCGTCCGCGACCGGTTTATCGGAGACCCCGGCCTCGCCGAAAGTCGCCATCTCGGTGTGACAGGCAAGCGCCGCGCGCAGCACGGTCACTGCGAGCGCGGCGCCCGAGGCTTCGCCAAGCCGCATGTCGAGGTCAAGGAGCGCACGCAGGCCAAGCTCATCAAGCAGCATGCGATGACCGGCTTCGGCGGACATATGCGCGGCCAGCGCATGCGATAGCGTGTCGACGCGCAGCTTCGCCAAGGGCGCGACCGCGGCGGTGCAAACAAAGCCGTCGAGAACAAGCGGAATGCGCCGGCGTCGCGCCGCGAGTGTTGCGCCCAAAATCGCCGCGAGTTCGCGGCCGCCAAACGCCGCCGCCACGGCGAGCGGATCGTGCAGCACGGCGGCGTGCCGCGCCAGCGCCTGATCGATAACGTCACGTTTGCGCGCCAAGCCTTCTTCATCGACGCCGGTGCCGTGGCCGGCCCAGCGGGTAGCGCCGCCGCCGAACAGGGCCGCGGCGATAGCCGCAGCGGCCGTGGTATTGCCGATGCCCATCTCGCCCAAGCAGAGGAGGTCGGACGTCGGTGAAACGGCGCCGTAGCCGGCCGCGACGGCCGCCAGAAACTCATCCTCGGACAACGCCGGCTGTTGCGTGAAATCGGCGGTCGGACGATCGAGCGATAAAGGGATGACGCGCAATTGCGCACCGGCGATCCGCGCCAATTGATTGATAGCGGCGCCGCCGGCGGCGAAATTCGCAACCATCTGCGCCGTCACCTCGGCCGGATAAGCGGAGACGCCGCGCGCAGTCACGCCATGATTGCCGGCAAACACCAGAATCTCGACCTGCTGCAAGCGCGGCGGCGCGTGGCCCTGCCAATGCGCGAGCCAGCCAACGAGTTCTTCGAGCCGGCCTAAACTGCCCGACGGCTTGGTCAACGTCGCTTCGCGGCGGGCGACTGCGGCGCTCGCCGCGGGAGAGCCGCTCGGCAGATCGAGACAGGCCGCGCGCAGGGCAGAAAATGAGGTAAAATCAGCCATGTCGTTGTGATTCCGTGCACCGGGCGGCGCACGGCGAGGTGTAGCAAATCGCTTGGCTGACCGCCATCGATCGGCTCGCGCCGCATGCCATCGATTCAGGTCACTGATTCATGACACCGATTTCCAATCTTTGGCTTGCAGATCGCGCACAAGAGCTCAAGGCGAGCATCGCATTCTGCACCCGCCTGCCGCTGCCGCTCGCAACGCCGCAAGGCGCCAAGACACTTGAAAGCGCCAAGACACTTGCCAAAGCCGCCTGGGCCTTTCCGGTTGTCGGACTCATCGTCGGGCTGATCGGCGCGGCGGTCTATATGCTGGCGCATCGGCTCGGCGTGCCGGCGTGGCCGGCCGCCGCGCTCAGCGTGACGGCAACGCTTGTCGTGACCGGCGCGCTGCACGAGGACGGCCTCGCCGACACGGCAGACGGTTTCGGCGGCGGCCGCACGCGCCAGCAAAAACTCGATATCATGCGCGACAGTCGCAGCGGCGCCTACGGCGTTTGCGCTCTGGTCCTGTCGCTGTTGTTGCGGGTTGGTGCGCTGGCGAGCTTCGCCGATGCCTACGGCGTCGTCTGGGCGCTCATCGCCTCGCATAGCGCCGCGCGCACCGCGATGCCCGTATTCATGTGGCTATTGCCACCGGCGCGCAGCGACGGCTTGTCGTTCGAAGCCGGCAGGCCGCCGGGCGAAAGCGTCGCCGCCGGCATCGCGATTGCTTTTCTCATCCTCGTGTTCTGCCTTTATCCGGCGCGCGGCGTTGTGGCCTTGATCTTTTTGATCGCCACGATCGCGTTGCTCGCTTGGCTGAGCGTGCGCCAGATCGACGGCCAAACCGGCGACGTCGTCGGTGCGCTCGAACAGGCCGGCGAGATCGCGGTCTTGCTGGTCGCCTTGACGTAAAGCATGACGAAGCCCGGCGGCAGCGTTCACGCGCGCGCCTACTGTTTGAGCATGATCTTTTCCGAAAACCGGTATCCACTTTTCGGGATCATGCTTTAGGCAACCGATCGGGCGTGCTCTGGTTCAAGCGGCAGCTTTACCGGCGCCTTCAACTTCGCCGACAGATCGAGCGCCTTGGTCAGCATCAGCCGGTCATGGGCTTCGGCGGCGGTCGCCGCCTGGGTTGGCAAGCCGAGTGACACGCGATTGAGAAACGAATCGGTCTCTTCGCGCATCGGCCCGCGCAATTCGCCAAGCGCCATGTCGCCAGGCGGATAGGAACCGAGAAAATCGACCAGCCGGCTTTCGTCGGGCGCATAGCCTTCGCTTTGCGGCGCCGAAACGGCGAGCACCATGTCGCGATGAGTATCGTCGATGGTCAGCACGCCATGCGTGCCGTTGATGCCGACTTCGAGACTGTAGACCGCGCCGGGCCAGGTTACCGGCAGCGCCCAGGAAATGTTGAGATGATAAATGGTCCCGTCGGCGCACATGATCATGCCGGCGGTGGCATCGATACCGTGATAAAGCGGCCCGAGCACCTTATCGATCGAGCGCGCGTAACACTCGACCGGCTGCTTGCCGTCCAGGTACCACATGACGATGTCGAGTGCGTGCGTGCCGGAAATCACCATCGGCGAGATCGTCGCCGGATCGTCGGTGCGCTTGTAGTTATCGATTGCCACCAGGCGATTCATGAAGGCGCGCGAGGTCACCATGGTGACGTCGCCCAGCGCACCGCTCCTCACCTTTTCCTTGCCGGCGAGCCATTTGCGCCGAAAGCGCTGGGTATAGCCGACGACGGCATCGAGCTTGGCGTCGGTGATCGCTTTGAGCACGCGGGCCGATTGCGCAAGCTCGGTGGCCAGCGGCTTTTCGATCAGCATCGGCACGCCGCGCTCGACCGCCGCCAGAATCGGATCGACGTGGAGATGCTCGTCGGTGGCAATGATCGCGGCGGTCACTTCCGGCCGCGCCAGCAGCGCGCGATAATCGGTGGTGACGAAATCGGCGCCGATGCGCGCGGCAACGTCGCCACCGCGATTGTGATTGAGTTCGGCAATACCGATCCATTCCACGGCCGGATGGCGCGCCGCCGCCTCGCCGCGGAACAGCCCGACGCGGCCAGCGCCGATAATCGCAAGACCGACGCCTTTGGCGTTCTTCTTCATGCGTTTAAGCCCGCGCGGTTTCGCTGCTTGAGTTCCGCGATGCCGGAAATCGTCTCGTTGGTCAGCGGCAGATCGATCGGCGTATTGCGATCGGCCGATAAATCCGCGGCGCTATAGGTTTCCATCACTCGGCGCGCGCTTTCCGGCGTCACCATCACCGCCGTGTCACGGATGCAGGCTTCAAGAAAATGCAGCGTCTCCGGGCCGATGCCGCCCGCATAGACATGATCGACCCATTCGCCCGGCATGGTCGACATCGCAAATTCCTGGCCGCGCTTGGCGGTATTGAGCCAGTTGTCGCGCTGCGTGTCGTCGAGCGTGAGCGCGCCTTCGGTGCCGGTGATCTCGATCCAGGTCGAACAATAATTCGGGTAGCTTGGCGGGAAATTCCAGCCGCCGCCGATCATCACGACCACACCGTTGTCCATTGTGACGGTGGTGAACATGACATCGTGCGACCCGTTTACCGGCTTCATATAGCCATAGGCGCCCTGGCTGTAGACGCGAACCGGCTTCGCCGGCTCCAGTAGCCAGAAGACGAAATCGAGATCGTGCGTCGATTCCATCACCACCGGCGACAGCCGCACCCGGCTCGCGATCTTCTTGCCGAGATCGCGCGACAGATGGCGGCTCACCAGCACCGAAACGACATTGCCCAGCGTTCCATCGGTAATTTTCTTCTTGGCAAAGGCGATCTTTGGATTAAAGCGCTGCGAATAGCCGATGGTGAATTTTAGATCACTGCGCTTCGATAATTGAATGAGCTCGTCGGCTTCCCACAATTCGAGCGCGATCGGCTTCTCCAGCATCACATGCTTGCCGGCGCGCAGGCAGTCGCGGGCGATGGGATAATGATTCGCTTCCGGCGTGGTCGAAATGTAGACCACGGAAATCTTGTCGTTCGCGGTGATGACTTTGTAATCGAGCGTCGCCTGCGCCGGCTTATAGAGTTTTTTTACTTCCGCCAGCCGATCTGGCTTGATGTCGCAGAGATGTAATTTATCGACGAGTGCGCTGCGCGACAGCGTGTCGGCGCGCAGGCCGCCGATCCATCCGACCCCGATCACCGCTGCTTCTACTGTCTTCACCGCGCCTGCCTCCCGCCTGTGCTTGCCGGCGCATAAAAACCATGATGCCGCAGCCGGCGCAATGTTTCCTACGTCAGGCTACCGGGGCGGCGGTGCTAGACCAAATACGCTCTGGGCGAACTGCGGGTAGACCTCCGCCAGCATGGGCGCGACTACAGTGCGCATCAGGCGCAGCGTCTCCGCGCTTGGCGCGGGCGTAACCGGCACGTCGGACGACCGGTCGAATTCGAAACCCGTATTCTCGATGACCTCCGCGACGCTATGGCCGGGATGGACGCTAGCGAGACGAAAACGCCGCCGCGCGCGATCGAAATCGAATAGGCAGCGATTGGTCACCAGCGCGACCGGGCCGCCCGGGCGAAATACATTGTCGGGACTAACGCCCGGCGCACTGATGAAATCGGTTTTTGGCACCAGCGTACGGCGTGAATGTTCGACGCGAAAAAGAATGACGCGCGGCACGACATAATAAAGGTAAGCCGAGCCGAACGAGCCGGGAAAGCGGACCTGCGGCCGCTCATAGCCGCCGATACTGACGAGATTGATATTGCCTTCGCCGTCGATCTGTCCGCCGGACAAAAAGAACACGTCGATGCGGCCCTGGCCGGCGCAGTCGAATAATTCGCGCGCGCCGTCGGTAAAGAACGTATGCGCGCGGCTGCCAAGCAGCGACACGAACGTTTTGCCACCACCCCGCTCGCGCGCGAGGAGCGCGGCGGTTGCGGGAATCGGCGAAGCCGCGCCGACGGCGACATGACGCGCGTCGCCGATCAGCCGGCAGATGACATCGGCGAGTAATTCTTCATCGCGGAAAGTTTCAGGCCGCGCGCTTTTCATAGACATAGCGCTCGAGATATTGCGCAAAACCTTCCGCAGTCGCCGCCAAGCGCGCGTATTCAGTCATATGCGCGGCGTCGATGGCGTAACGGTCGGGCAACGGCAGCGGCCAAGCGCCGCGCGGCTCGACCGCAACCGCTTCGACGTAGAAGCCAGGCAAGGTGCCGGCCGCGAGCAGCGGATCGCGCAATAAATTCGCGCCGTGAATTTCTTCCACGGTCACGATCGTCTGCTGCGCCGCATGCGCCATGGCGACGAGCTCGCGCTGCGTGCCGATGTAGACGTTACCGTCGCGATCGGCCATCGGCGCGTGAAATAGCGCAATATCGGGCTTGAGCGCCGGCAGCAGCACGATCGGATCGTTGTTGCCGAACGGATTGTCGACCACTTTCCAATCGGGTCGGTGCGGCAACAGATCCGAGCCGATCAGGCCGCGCAACGGCATGAAAGGGACGCCCTTTTCGGCGGCTTGGAATTGCGCGTGCAGCGCCGGGCAGGTGGCGTCGCGCATCTGGATGGCGCCGGCCAGGATGGCCGCGGCGAAGCGCGGCGCCGGGCCAAATTCACCGAGGCTGACGGCCGAGGTCTCGAGCGTCGCGATGGCGCCGGCGCCGATCAAGAGATCGGCTTGCAACGTCGAGGTCGGTAGCGTGACGAGATGCAGGCGTTTAACGCCACGCCGGATGAGCGCGCGGGTCGCCGCCATCGCGGCCCCTGACGTCTCGCGCGGTACCGCCAGCAGGCAGCCGTCGGCAATAGGCGCAATCGCCTCATCAAGCGAGCGGGTGATCCGAGCCATGCGGCCAAACTACTCCCTGTTCACCCGCGCGGGGAGAGGCCGCGTGGCTTTGCTTTACGACAGTGCCGCTTTCACATAGTCCGGCGAGAACGGCACCCGCCGGATGCGAACGCCGGTGGCATCGAATACGGCGTTGGCGATCGCCGCGGCGACCGGCCGCGTCGCCGGTTCGCCGGCGCCGGTAGGCGCAATCTCCGGCCGATCGATCAGAACCACGTCGATCGTTTCCGGGGTCTGGGTGATGTCGAGGATCGGGTAGGACAGCCAGTCGACGCTGGTGACGTTTTTGTTGTTGAACCTGACTTCTTCCCAAAGGGTGCGACTTATGCTCTGCACGACATTGCCTTCGATCGTGTGCCGCAATCCATCTGGATTGATGATCTGGCCGCAATCGTGCGCGACCGTGAACTTGCGCGCCCAGATCTTACCGCTGGACCGATCGATCTCGACTTCGGCGACGATGGCGACGCGGGTCGGATGGCGCTGCACATAGGCGAATCCGCGTCCGGAGACGGTATTGCCGCTCTGGTCCTGGCGCGGTGAAGGACGCGGCTGCCAGCCGGCCTTCTCCGCCGCCGCTTTGATCACGGCGATGTCGCGCGCATCGGTGACATATTGCAGCCGAAACGCCACCGGATCGAGGTTCAGCGCGGCAGCGATTTCGTCCATGAACGATTCGCTGGCGAAATGAATTTGCGGTCCCACCGGGTCGCGCATATGCGACGTTCGCAACGGCGAACCGCGGTCCAGAAGTGGCGCGATCGTTTCCCAGGACGTCCGCTTATTGGCGAAACCATAGGAATCCTCCGGCACGCCGAAACCATCGCCGGAGTGCAGCGCCACGCCGGTCAACTGTCCCGCGAGCGTGTCGTGGGGTTTGCTTTCGTTGGAATTCACGTCGACGCGGGGAAACGCCTTGCTGGTGAATTCGTAGGCGATCACTTTGCCGGCGGCATCGATCGCGGCGCGCGCGCGATGGATCGAAGCCGGCGCTTTCGGATCCCAACCGGTCGCCTGATCGCGCATGTATTGCAGCCGCACCGGCTTGCCGACGGCTTTGGCCAATAGCGCGGCATCCATCGCCGCGTCGCCGGCATCGTTGCGACCGTACGACCCCGGTCCTGGAACCCAGATGGCGCGCACCTTCTCCGGTGGCAGGCCGAGTATGCCGGCGACGCCGTCACGGGTGAAATGCGGCTTTTGCGAACCGGTCCACAGCGTGACCTGATCGTTTCTGATTTCGACCACGGCGCAGGCGGGACCCATGCTGGCATGAGACTGAAACGGCCATTCGTATTCGGCCTCGATGACACGGGCCGCGCCTTTGAACGCGTCATCGACATTGCCAGTCTGCGGGTCAGGGATTTCCTGCTTGCGCACCGGCGCCTTGCGGATGTGATCGTAGAGCGAAGCCTGATCCGGAAATGGCGGCGCCGCATTCGACCACGTCACCTTGAGCTGCTGCGCAGCCTTGATCGCGTCCCATTCCTTGTCGGCGACGACGCCGAGAAAGCCTTGGTTCCACACCACGCGCACGCCGGGAATGTCCTTAATTGAGCTTTCGTCGACGCTGACTGGCATGGCGCCGGCGATCGCCGGGCGGATCATCCGGCCGTGCACCATGCCGGGCACTTTAACGTCGGTGCAGAAATTAAATTGCGCGAACACGCGCGGCGCCACATCTTCGCGTTTGATCGGCTGGCCGACGATCTTGTAATCTTTCGGATCTTTCGGCCGCGCCTTGCCCGGCGCGTAAAGCGGATTGCCGATCTTGCCGTTCCACGCCAGCGCAACATTGAAATAGCGCCCACCGATCAATTCGCCATAACTGACGCTCTTCGCCATCTCCGTGCCGGTGTGAACGACACCACCGTCGACCGAAAGCCGTTCCGCCGGCACACCAAGTTTTTCGGCGGCGAGATCGATCAGGATGCGGCGCGCCTCGGCAGCAGCAGCGCGCAACTGCTTGCCGCCTTCCTGGATGCCGGTCGCGCCAGACGCGCCCCCCTGGTTGACGCTGGTAGCGGTGTCGCCCATCACGACCTTGACGGCCTTGAACGGCACGTCGAGCTCTTCCGCAACCATTTGCGCAATGGCGACGGCGATGCCATGGCCCATGTCTATTTTGCCGAAGAACGCTGAAACGGTGCCGTCGGCGTTGACGGCGATGTAGGACGATAGACGATCGGGCGTCAGCGGCGGCTGCACGCCGGCAACAAGCGACTCCTCGGCCGCGCGGGCAAAATCGAACGGGACCGCCGCGCCAATGGAAACGACCAGCGCGCCGCCGCTCTTGAGCAGCGTGCGCCGCGAAGGACCGCCAAGCTTGGTTATCTGGTTCATGGCGGCGCTCCTCAGCCCATCATCGCGGCAGCGCGCTTGACGGCGCGGAGGATGCTCACATGCGTGCCGCAGCGGCATTTCAGGCCTTCGAGCGCCGAGCGGATTTGCGCGTCAGTCGGTTTTTTGTTGTCGCGCAGGAATGCGGCGGCGGTCATGAGCCAACCGTCGATGCAATAGCCGCATTGCGGAACCTGTTCCTCGATATAGGCGGTCTGCAGCGGATGCGGCTTCTCCGGCGTGCCCAAACCGGCGAGTGTGACGACCTTTGCATCGCCGACCGCCGAGACCGGCGTGATGCAGGAGCGGATCGGCTGGCCGTCGAGATGCACGGTGCAGGCGCCGCATTGTGCCAGGCCGCAGCCGAAATGAGGATTGTTCAATCCGAGATCGTCGCGCAGTACATAAAGGAGAGGAGTATCGGGATCGACAGCGACGCTGTGGGTCTTGCCATTGACGTTCAAGGAAAACTTTTCATTCATCGCAGCGCGTCCTCCTGGCGCGGTGGGAGCTTAGCTGTTCGCACGTCCCGCCACTTTTGATTGCCGTAAACTATTCTCAATCTATGCGTTTGGGAACACGACAGCGATTAACGAATTCCTGCCATGCTCAGGTGGCTGCCCGCTAAGCGCCATCCGCCAGTGTCTCCACCGCAGCAAATAGATCGTGCACCTGAGATTCCGCAATTTGACGTGTGATGAAAACGATCCGGCTGTGGCGATTTTGGTCCGGCCACGATTGCAGTTCCACCGGTGGATGGGCGAGATGCTGTACATATTGCACGACCACCGGGCCTTGGCAGCCGGCGATATTGAGAATGCCTTTGACGCGCAAAAGATCGGCGCCACGTAGCGCGATCAGCGTCTCCATGGCGCGGGTGAAGGCCGGCCATTGCATCGGTTTTTGCCGCTCCAACGCAAAGCTTGCGATTCCGTCGCTGTGTTCGGCTTCGGCGATAAAATTACTGCGCTCCGCCGCCGCTGGCGCAATGAACTGATTCGGATCGAGCGCACCCGCGACCGCGACATCGATCGCCGCGCGCGGATTGAGTTCTTGCAAGCGCCGGATCAGTCGCTCGAGCTGCGCCGCGCCGACGAGATCGCTTTTCGAAATCACCAGGCGGTCGGCCAGGATGACCTGCTTGCGCGCCTCGGTGGCGGTTTTGAGGTTCGTTTCGCCGCTCACTGCATCGACCACCGCGAGCAGCACATCGATGTGGAATTCGCCGCCGAGCGCGCGGTCGGTCGAGAATGTCTGCAGGATCGGCGCTGGATCGGCGAGCCCGGAGGTCTCGATGACGATCCGCGCGAAACTCGGCACCAGGCCCCGCTCGCGATCGATCAAAAGCTGGCGCAATGCCAATTGCAAATCGCTCCGCGTGATGCAGCAGATGCAGCCGTTGCCGAGCAGCACGGTTTGTTCGGCGCTGTCGCGCAGCAAAGCATCGTCAATGCCGACGGCGCCGAATTCATTGACAATCACCGCTGTCCCCTGCCCCTCTGGCGATTCGAGAAACCGGCGGATCAGCGTCGTTTTGCCGGCCCCGAGAAAGCCGGTCATCACAGTGACCGGAATTCGCGCGCCGCGCTCGCGTTTGAGCCGGCGCCCGAACAACCCTGCTTCGCGGGACGGGAAAAGATCGAGCATAATCACCTCTCCCCGCACGCGGGGAGAGGGAGTTCGCAACACTTCAACATCAAAAATCCATCTCCAAGACGTAAAGCCCGCCGACGTGACGATCGACGGCGTAGATGATGCCGCGCTCGTCGACGAACACGTCGTTCATCTGAATTGTGCCGGTCGGCGCGCCGGCGGGCGCCGGCGGCATGAAAATGCCGACCTCTTTCGGCTGGTAGGGATTGGCAATGTCATAGGCGCGCAAGCCGCCATTAAAGAAGGTGCCGAGCACGATCTGATCGGACTGCCATGCGGTCGGCAGCGGCACATTCTCGTGAATATTGTGGGCGCCGAACCGTCCTGCCTGCGCGTAAATACGGTGATCGGGCATCGGGCAGGTGGCGATCGGCACGAGATTGGTTTCGTCGCGCGCGTCCAGAACCCAGATCAGCTTCGGCCAGTCCTTGCAATTGTTCTCGGTCGACTCGTCGGTCACCAGCATCAGCCCGCGGTCGAACAGCGGAACCACGGTATGCATAAAGCCGGTATAAGGCGGCGAATTGGTCCAGTGTGAGATTTTCTTCGGATTGGCCTTGTCGGAAATGTCCAGCACGAACATGCCGCCGTCGATATAGGCGAGGTAGCAGCGGTCGCCGCGCTGCGGATAGACGTTGGTGTTGTGCGCGCGGTAGCCTTTATCGATCGGATGGCGCGGCGGCGGCGTTACGTTGTCGCCTTGCCGCGTGCCCGGCATCCACCAGCGGCCGATTTCGACCGGCTTCGACGGATTGCGCACGTCGACGCAGCGATAGAACTGATCGTCGTTCGCATTGGTTGGAACGAAATCGCGCGAGCCGGAGGCGCAATGCACGAATTCGCCGTCACAAAACCAAAGCTGATGCACGCCGCGCGAATGCGGCCCCGAGCAATCGAAGAGAGAAATCGATTTTGGATTTTCCGGCTTGGAAATATCGAATAGTTCG
>DASZCJ010000242.1:0-4250 GCA_035943155.1 Xanthobacteraceae bacterium
GTTTGTACCTTCGATGGTGCTTCGCCTGCCGCTGAATTTGCGTCGACCGGCGAGACAGTTGGCTGATTCACCCCTGACCGGTTCACCGCTGGTGGGTTCGCTACCGACTCGTTCACTAATGACTGATTTACCGTTGATGCCGGTGGCGTCTCGATATTTGCCGACGATTGGTTCGGCGCTGGAAGCGATGCGATCGCATGCGGAGATGGCGCCGCGACGGGAGCTTGTGCGGGCGCTAGTGGTGGCGCGCTCATGATCGCCGAGCTTGCGTCGGTCAAGCCTGGTTCAATCGAGCTTGGGACTATTCGGACGGAGTCCACCAAGGGCAGCGCCCCATTATCGGCTGTCAGCGAAGACGGCTGGACGTTGACCTGTGCAGTGTGATGAACACTTTGCTTGAGGTTGAACAACAGCACCACCGCGGCGGCAACAATCGCGGCAATGGAGCAGACGATCCCCAGGCGCAGCATGGTCGGCCAAACATTCGAAACGCCGGCCGGCGGCTCGGGGACCAATTCCGGATCGAGTGCGCGCTGCTGCCAAGCCCGATCGTCTCCGGAATTGCGGTTTGCCCAGCCGACGAGTTTGTTCTCCGCTCGCTTTTCGGCCGGTAGGGCAACAGGCTCTCCGAGTACCGGCCGCGTCGGTTCACGCGCCGATTCACGCGCCCATGGCGGCGCGTAGTCCAGCTCAGTATTGGACTTGACTGGATCCTTACCCGACGAATTCATGGTCGCCTTTCGTGGGGCAGCTCGGCAGAAATGGGATGTGTCTCGATTTTCTTCTTAATGGCGTTCACGCGCCTGCGCCTGCGCCTGCCATTGAATAAATTTACGGAACAGCTCTTCTCGATCGGCGTCGCTGGCCGGCATTCTCGGTTGATGGCTGAGGAAGGTGTCGAAGTCGGCGCGCTGCTGCTGTTTTTGCTGCTGCTGGGCCTGGATCTGTTGCAGCAGATCATCGGCCACGCTGAACCTCGTCCAACCCGGCACGGTCGCCGCCAGGTTCACGTCACGCCATTTCGGATGGTACGGCGGGTGCTGGAGCGCATCCCACCGGCTGAACAGATATTGGATGAAACGATCGACCCTGGCGTAGCGTTCTGTGTTTTTCGGCCAATTGAAGACAGCAAGCACCGCCGGAACCGCGATCGTGTCGATGCGATCCTGGCCCCCCAGCAGGTTGGGGTAATCCTGCTTGTTGAACTCGCCGAGCGTATAGAGGTCCTCGATGCAAACCCGAGCTCTGCGGAATTTTGCTGAAGAAATCGATCGGCTTGGGGATAACGCGCGCAATGGCATCGACTTGGCCTGACTGCAGCTTCTGCAACGCGGTCGGTTGATCGATAAGCACCTGCTCAACGTTGATGCCGAGCCGTTGGAACACAATAGTGCCGGTCAAGCTCGCGCCGGTACCGGCGGGACCGAAATTGACCTTCTTGCCGCGCAAATTTCTCCAGTGACTGAACGTCGTTGCGCGCCAGAATGTGCAACTCGGAGATCGGCAGCCGGGTGATGTACTGGACGCGGCGTTCAAGGTTCGGTGTCTTGCGCTGGGTGCGGAAATATTCGAACACGTCGGACTGCGTGACGGCCGCATCCACGCCGCGAAGATAGAGCAGGTCATCGAGATTGGACGCGGCGCCATAGGACACGATCGGAAGAATGCGTAAGTTGTCTCCGTCGTTTAACACCGAAGCCATCTCATCGACGAAGCGCATGTAGGTTCCAGAAAGCAGGCCGCCGGCAATGCCGACGGTCCATGCATTCTTGCGGTCGCGCAACGCGGCGTCGGTGCCGCCTTCGCGAAGGCCAACAACTGGATCGGGCTGTTCTTGCCGCGCAAGACTCCAGAGCCGATCGTGCGCCAACTGCACGATGCCGCCATCAAGGCCATGAATGTGCCGGCGCTGCGGGCGCGCATGGAGGCAATCGGTACCGACTAGGTGAGCGCCGATCGCACCGATTCCGCCTACCTCAAGCGCTTCGTCAGCAGCGAAATCGAGAAGTGGGCGGTGCCGATCAAGGCGAGCGGCGTGTCGGTGGAGTAAAGCTGCCGGAAGAGCAAGGCTCCGCGCTTTTCACCTGCGCGGCATTAGGCGGCGCGGCCGGCTTTTTGGCTGCCGCCGCATCACTCCTTCACGCTCTTCACCGGCGATTCTGGCGTAAGGCCGGCGCGGCGGCGGGCGAAGCTCTCTTTGCCGGTTTGTTCCCATTGGCCGGTCACCGCACGCTCCGCATAGGTGTCCCAGATGGCGTCCCAGTCGCCGAGCGAATAGCCGTGCCACGGCTGCCGCGGCGTGATCGGCGGAAGTTTGAGCTCCTGCCAAATCGCTAGCGCCCGTTCCATGAACTCGCGCTTGGGCAGAGAAATCGGCGGATCGGGTGTTTTTTGGGTGGCATCGATCAGCATGGTCGATTCCTCGCCGCCAGTTTCGGACTTCGGCCCGTGGCCGGCCGAACGATAAGGGGCGATGAAAACGTCCTCGATCGGGTTGGCGCGATAGGCGAGCGACCAGAAGACCGCATCGAGATTGTCCGGATCGATGTCCTCGCTGATCCCGATGACATATTTGCCGATATCGGCTTGCAGCGTCGCCGTGCCGTGCAAAGCCCGCCAGATCTCGGTGCGCGGCACGCCCGGCGCAAACTGCACGAATAATATTTTGCGCAAATTGCTCAACGGCTCATGCATGGCGACGCGGCGAACGCCTTTGATCGCCAGCGTATCGCGCAAATGCGCGAGATACCGCGGCTCGTAGGCGACCCGCTTCATCACGCTCGATTCGCTTGGCGTGACCTCGCTCAAGATCGACAGCCAGACCGGATTGCGCTTATGCGTGATCGCGGTGACCTGCATCGACATGTTATAGTCTTCGAGCGCTACGTGGCCGTGGCTCTCGCCGAACGGTCCTTCCGGTTCGAGGAGTTCGGGGTCGATGTGGCCTTCGACGACGAATTCAGCGTCGGCCGGCACGTCGAGATCGACCGTGACGCCTTTGATGGTGCGGATTGGCGCGCCGGCCAGCGCGCCGGCGACCGCCATCTCGTCGCAGTCGATAGGCAATTTTTGCGGCCCGGTGAATATCACGACCGGCGCGCAGCCGACGACGATTGCGATCGGCATTGGCTGTTTGCGCTTGCGGTATTTCTGCCAATGCAAATAACCGCCCGCGCCGCCGGGCCGCGCCGCCATGCGCACGCCCAACCGGTCGGTCGCTTTGAGCTGCGCGCGGTAAGTGCCCATGTTGCGGACGCCGGTTTCCGGGTCGCGAGTGATGCATAACGTCGCCGTGAGATAGGGCGCCGCATCGAAACCCGGCGTGGAAATCGGCACCGGCAAAGCTTTAAGGCCGCCACCCGGCTTGCGCAGCGCATCGCCTTTGATGACCACGTCTTGGCAGGGCGCGGCAGTCACGGGCGTCGGCGCAATGGGATTGGCAATGGCGCGCAGCCAAGCCTCGCCGATTTCTTCAACCGGCCGCCCCATGCCGACGGCATAGATCCGCGCCGAGGCCGCCAGCGCGCCGACTGCCACTGGAACGTCGTAGCGGCGGCCGCTGCCATCGGTCACATTGGTGAACAAGAAAGCGCGCCGCTCGTCCTCGCGCAGCCCGCCCTGGAATTGCCAGCGCACCAGCGGATGCAGCTCGCTGTCCTTGTCGATCGCCCGATCGATGCGATGGAGCAAACCTTCGGCTTCGAGGCGCCGCAGATGTTCCTGGAGATCGAGCGGCGGGCTCGACCTCGCGGTTACGGATTGGGCTGCGCGCTTGGCGAGCATCGCGGCTATTTGTTTTTCTGATGCTCGGCGATGATCGGGCGGGCGACGCGAAAACAATCCACTCCGATCGGCGCGCCGCAATAGATCGTGATCTGGGTCAGCGCGGCCCGGATTTCGTTTGGCGTCAGCCGATTATTGAGCGCGCCGCGGACATGCGTGGCGAACTCTTCCATCTTGCCGAGCGCTGCGATCATGCCGAGATTGAGGATGGAACGCTCGCGCGGCTGTAATGTTTCGTCGCCCCAGGTTTCGCCCCAGCAATATTCGGTCAACAGCCGCTGAAAATCGCGATTGAAATCGTCGACATTTTACAGCGCGCGATCGACATAGGCCTCGCCCAAAACCTTGCGGCGCTTGGCGAGGCCGGCCTCATAGCGTTTCTGATCCATGGCGCTTTCCCTTTCTTAGAGCGAACAAGCACGACGTTTGCAGCGCCGCTTGCTGATGCCAACTCCCTCTCCCCGGCG
>DASZCJ010000243.1:0-1921 GCA_035943155.1 Xanthobacteraceae bacterium
CTTGCGGCAACCGCCGCAGAAAGCGCGGAGCCCACGGCAAATCCGCCGAAGAACGATCGTCGCGTTGGTTTAAAAAAGCCACGCATCGAGATGACGCGCGCCGTCGGGACCGCCAATGCCGTCTCAATTCGCGTGCGCAGATGGGCCGGCGCGGTTTCTTTCAATGCGGCGCTGCTCATGGCCTCGCGCATGGTGCGAAATGAGGCCAACTTCTCCGCGCAACCCGAACAGATCGCGGTATGCGCTTCGACTTCGCGGGCATGCCCGGCATCGAGCTCGCCGTCGATCAGCGCGTGGAGCAGAACTTCGAATTCGGCGCAATTCATTGCATGACCCTTGAGGCAGTGGCCGGTCGGGAGGTTGCCGCTTCCGCGGCGTTCCATGCCGAACGCAGCATGGCGCGGGCGCGCGCCAGTCGCGACATGACCGTTCCCACCGGCACGCCGGCGATCTCGGCAATTTCCTGATAAGAAAGATCGTTGACCTCGCGCAGCACGATGGTTTCCCGAAACGGCTCAGGCAAGTCCGCGACCAGCCGGCGGATCGTGGCGCTGTCCTGTTGGCGTAATATCAATTTTTCCGGCGAAGCTTGCGGCTCCTGCCACATCGGCATGTCCTCGGCCACGGACTCGTCTTGGGCGAAGTCGGTCGGTATTTCGTCCTTGCCGCGCCGCGCGAACTCGGCCTTGCAGACGTTGCGCAAGATCGCCAATAGCCACGGCTTCATTGCCGGTCCCCGATAGCTATCGAAGTGGCGCAACGCCCGCAGATAGCAATCCTGAACTGCATCCTCGGCGTCGGTCGGGTTACGCATGAGATAGCGCGCCAGCGTGTAAAGGTCGTCGAGATGGGGTAATGCAGCGGCACGAAAACGCCGCATCCGTTCTTGTTCGGCAACTGCATTATTCGCCATCGCGTCGTGCCCGGGCATCCACGATATTTCATCGGGTCCATGTTGCTGTAGCCGATTGTAGCATTATTGCGTAGCGTTGCTGCCCGTTGTTGCTTCCACGACGATGGAGCCCACCATTTGCGGGTGCAGATAGCAGAAGTACTGGTAGGTCCCAGGCGTGGTGAAGGTAAACGAAAAGGTATCGTCGGTGTCCATCGCCGGCGATTTTTTGAAGGCATTGTTCGACGAGGCGATGCCGTGGACGATGTCGTCCCGGTTGGTCCAGGTTACGGTGGTGCCGGCTTTCACCGTCACCGCTTTTGGATTGAAGATGAAGTTGTCGATGAACACCGTACCCGGCGTGGCTTCGGCCCGGGCAAACAGCACGCTGGCTGCGAGCACCGAGCCAATGGCGGCGCCGAGTACGGAAGAAGCGATGAGGGGACGCAACATTTTGCTCTCTTAACCGGTTGTTGTCTTAGCCTTGCAGTGGCGAGTCGACGATCGCGAGGCGCTGCTCGTTTTGTTTGAAGTTGACGTTGGCGATGCCGAGCATCTTTCGCAGTTGGTCTTCCGGCACTTTCATCGGGCCTGGTGACGGCGCCGTGCCGGGTGCGGGCTGTGGGAATGCGGTCGAACGCGCGGTGTGGAACGTGACGTTACCTTCCACCTTCTGCATCACTTGGTGGATATGGCCGTTGAGCACGGTCACCGACCCAAACTTCTTGAGGTAGGACAAGGCCTGGGCGCTGTCGTCCGTGCCCCAGCCCCAGTCCTGATAGATCGTCCAGAGCGGGACATGGGCGAACAGGACGATCGGCGTCGATGCCGAACGGGCTTTGACATCGTGCTCCAGCCATTCGAGCTGCTCGGTGCCGAGATTGCCCAAACCGCCGGCTTTGAGATCGAAGGTATTGACCAGTCCGATAAAGTGCACGCCGTTGGCGTCGAAGCTGTACCAGCCGTGACCCTTGGCGGCCCGGCCGTAACGGTCTTGATAGATTTTGCGATCGGTATCGACGAAGTCGT
>DASZCJ010000244.1:0-3908 GCA_035943155.1 Xanthobacteraceae bacterium
GCCGAAGCTCGTCTAGCGAGCGTAGGCGGGCCGCGGCGACGAGTGGTCAACATTGTCACGAGATCACTCCGCCCGCACCACATCTTCCCAGCGCAGGAATGGCGCGGCAACGAGCGCGATCAGCCAATCGGTAGCTTTGCCAACAATCGCGAAGGCGACAATGGCGGCGACGATTTCGGCTGGCTTGCCGAGCTGCTGGCCGTCGATCAACAGATAGCCGAGACCCTCGGAGGCGCCCATCAGCTCGGCGGCGACCACGAACATCCAGCCGAGCCCGAGCCCCGAGCGCAACGAAATCACATAGGCCGGCAGCACCGCCGGCAACAAAATCCGCCGCACCATCGCGAAATCGGACAGCCGGAAGGCGCGGCCGACTTCGACCAGCTTGCGATCGACCGATTGGATCGCGCCCATCAGACCGAGATAGACCGGAAAAAAGACGCCCACCGCGATCAGCGTCACTTTCGAGGCCTCGAAAATCCCGAGCCACAAGATGAACAGCGGTACCCAGGCAATCGACGGAACCGCGCGCAGCGCCTGCAGACTGGGATCGAGCAGGCGCCGCAGCGTCGCCGAATAGCCGGTCGCGGCGCCGACGATCGTCGCGACGGCGGCGCCGATGGCGAACCCGGCGGCGACCCGCGATAAAGTCACCAGAGTGTCGCGCTGCAATTCGCCGGTGCGGGCAAGCTCGACGAACGTCCCGAAGATAACGGACGGCGGCGGCGCCAACCGCCCGCTCGACCAGCCGAGCCGCACAATGATTTCCCATGCCAGCGCCAGTGTCACCGGCACAATTAGCCCTAAAGCCGGCCGTATGAACCGCGTGCGGCGGCTCGCCGCCGACCGTTCCTGCGCCGGACTTCCTTCCGCGGCGATGGTCATGGCGACAACAGACATGGAGAGCCTGACAAATGCAATGTGGCGGAAATCACCTCTCCCCGCGTGCGAGGAGAGGTCGTTGCGCGGAGCGCGACGGGTGAGGGGGACTACTCCGCACGTCTCAGCCTGATCGAAAGCCCCCTCATCATGGCGATGCTTCGCATCGCGTTCTTGTTAATCGACGGCGGCCGAAGGCCGCCTATGCCTTCTCCCCGCATGCGGGGAGAAGGGGCCCAATCTCACGCGCTGACGAAGCGATCGTCGATCAGATCGTCGAGCGCTTTTTTCACGTCAACATTCGCCGCGATGACGCCAGCCTGTTGCAGCGCCAGTCCGGCCTTGAGGATGGTGTCGCGCTGCGGCGCGCCGATACGATTGAAGGTCAGTTCGGTGCGCTCCTTGAGCTGGATGTCAACCACCGCGTCAGGCAGCTTGGTCGCCGCCACGAATACGCGCTTCTCGTCGTCGTAGTTCGCCAGCGAAAATTTGCGCGCGGTCTCGTAGACCGCGAGCACACGGCGCGCGAATTCGGGATAACTTGTCAAAAACTCCTCGCGGCTATTGAGGATGCCGTACGTATTGGCGTCCTTGTTGCGATAAAACAGCCGCGCGCCGTCTTCAACCTGCGCCGCCGCCATCATCGGATCGAGACCGGCCCAGGCGTCGACGTCGCCGCGGATCAGCGCGGTCTTGCCATCGGGGTGCTGCAATAACACCTCGCTGATATCTTTCTCGCTCATGCCGACCGAGAGCAAAGCGCGCACCAGGAAAATGTGCGGATCGGTGCCGCGCGTCACCGCGACGCGTTTGCCTTTGAGGTCCTCGATCTTGGCGATCGGCGTGTCTTTTCTGCTCACCAAAGCCGTCCATTCCGGCCGCGAATAGACGTAGATCGATTTGATCGGATTGCCGTTGATCTTGCCGAGGAGCGCCGCCGAGCCCGCGGTCGAACCGAAATCGATCGAGCCGGCGTTCAAAAACTCAAGTGCCTTGTTCGAGCCGAGCGTCTGCACCCAGCGAATGCCGATGCCGTCTTTGGCGAATTCTTTTTCCAGGAGGCCCTTGTCCTTGAGCACCATGGAAACCGGATTGTAGGTCGCCCAATCGATGCGGATCTCTGTCGGCTTGTCGGCGGCGCGGGCCGGCCGGTGAAGAGCCAGTGGCGCGAAGGCGGCGCCTGCGGCGCTGGCAAGCAAGTTGCGGCGGCTAAGCATTTGGGACCTCCACATTAGGTTTTTTCCATAAAAGGGCATTTGCGGCACGTCAATCGGAAAAAACACCCCCAAAGGAGCTAAATTACAGAATAATATATTCTCGGTCGGGCCGCGCGCGACGCCAAACCGCGCACGCCACTTTGGCCGCATGCGATTGCCAAGCGAGTACAATGACAGTACCCGGCCGCTCCGCTAAGCCTTAGTGCCCATGTTGAACCTTCGACCATCGCGATCCTCGCAACCGTCGCAATCATCGCAGCCAGCGCAGCGCGGCGCCGGCGAGCTGATCGACCCGGCGGCGCTGAGCGCCGAACTGAAAGTGCTGGCCGAACGTCATGCGGGGCGCGAACGCGAATTGCGCAGCGCCGTCGCCCAGCGGCTCAAAGCCGCGCACATGCAGGCGCGTGCGCGCGCCGAGGATTTATTGCTCAAGGACCGCCATGGCCGGCGCTGCGCCGAGCGGCTTGCGGTCATGCAGGACGAGATCATTCGTATCCTGTTCGAATTCGCCGGCGGCGAGCTTTATCCGTCGCGCGCGCCCTCCGAGGCCGAACACATGGCGGTGGTTGCGACCGGCGGCTACGGCCGCGGCCTGTTGGCACCGGGCTCCGACATCGATCTTCTGTTTCTACTGCCCTACAAACAAACGGCGTGGGGGGAATCGATCGCCGAGGCGCTGCTCTATTGCTTGTGGGATATGGGATTGAAGGTCGGCCACGCCACGCGCTCGGTCGATGAATCGATTCGCCAAGCCAAGTCGGACATGACGATCCGCACCGCGCTCCTCGAAGCGCGATATCTGTTCGGCGACGTCAAGCTCTACAATGAGCTGACCGCGCGCTTCGACAAGGAAGTGGCGCAAGGCAGCGCAGCCGAATTCGTCGCCGCCAAGCTTGCCGAGCGCGAAGAGCGTCATCGCCGCGGCGGGCAATCGCGCTATCTGGTCGAGCCGAACGTCAAGGACGGCAAAGGCGGCTTACGCGACCTGCACACATTGTTCTGGATCGCCAAATACGTCTATCGCGTGCGCGAGCCGGAGCAGTTGATCGAGCGCGGCGTGTTCGACCGCGACGAATACAACATGTTCCGCCGCTGTGAGGATTTTTTCTGGTCGGTTCGCTGCAACATGCACTTCCTCGCCGGCCGCGCCGAAGAGCGCCTGTCGTTCGACATCCAGCGCGATATCGCCGTGCGGCTCGGCTATACCGCACATCCCGGCTTGCGCGATGTCGAACGCTTCATGAAGCATTATTTCCTCACCGCCAAGCATGTCGGCGACCTCACCGCCATTCTCTGCGCCGGCTTAGAGGAGCGCCAAGCCACGCCGGCGCCGGTGCTCAGCCGGATGATGGCGCGTTTCCGCCCGGCGCCGAGCCCGAAAAAATTGAGCGACGATTTCATCGTCGATAATAACCGCATCAATATCGCGGGCGCCGACGTGTTCCGGCGCGATCCGATCAATCTTCTCCGCCTGTTCCGGCTGGCGCAGCAGCACAATCTCGAATTTCATCCGGAAGCGATGCGCACCGCCACGCGCTCGCTCAAGCTGGTCGACAAGACTATGCGCGAGGACGCGGGAGCCAACCGCCTGTTCCTCGAGATCCTGACCTCGCCGGACGCGACCGAAATCGTGCTGCGCCGCATGAACGAAGCCGGCGTGCTCGGCGCCTTCGTCCATGCGTTCGGCCGCATCGTGGCGATGATGCAGTTCAACATGTATCACTACTACACGGTCGACGAGCACCTCATCCGTTGCATCGGCACGCTCAACGAGATCGCGCGCGCGGACAATCCCGAAGTCTCGCTGGCGAG
>DASZCJ010000245.1:0-15610 GCA_035943155.1 Xanthobacteraceae bacterium
CATCATGGCGGACACCGAGTCGCTCGGCCGCGCCGGCGTGGAATGGCTGGAACGCTGGACCAAGCTCTCGCAAGGCGAATGCCAAGTGCGCATTCCGACCATCACCGACCCGCGCGGCACCGATTTTGCGCAGGCGCAAAAACTGAAGCAGCAGCCGTGGATGCTCGATCTCGAGCGCCGCGCAATTGCCGCCTTCGAGGCGCTTGGCGTGTTGATGACCGATACCTGCATCAACTATCAGACGATCATGCCGCCGGTGCGCGGCGAGCATGTCGCCTACGGCGATACCGGCGTCGTGATCTATTGCAACAGCGTGTGCGGCGCGCGTTCGAATTTCGAGGGCGGGCCCTCGGCCTTGAGTGCCGGCCTCACCGGGCGCACGCCGCGTTACGGCTATCATCTCGACGCGCATCGGCGGACGACTTTTTTGGTTGAACTGTCGTGGACGCCACGCGAGCTCAACGATTGGGGCGCGCTCGGTGGCGTTGTCGGCCGCTTGGCCGGCGATTATTCGCAAGTGCCGGCGCTGGTCGGGATCGAGCGCGTGCCAGGGCCGGACGAGATGAAGCATTTCGGCGCGGCGCTGGCGAGCTTCGGCTCAGTGGCGCTGTTTCACATCGCCGGCGTGACGCCCGAGGCGGTGCGCCTCGCCGATATAGTCCCGTCTGGTTCAGCCTTGCCTACACACGCGGTCGGTGAGGCGGATATCCGCGCATTCCAGCAGCGCTATGCCAAGGACATCGGCGAAGCCGATCTCATCGTATTCTCCGCCCCGCAGCTCAGCCTCATGGAAATGCAAAAACTGGCGGGCCTGCTTGACGGTCGGAACGTCAAGATTCCACTGCTTGCGGTCACCAGCCCACAGGTGAAGCCGGATTGCGACAGGCTGGGGCTCACCGCGCGGATCGAAGGGGCGGGCGGCACCGTGCTGTCCGGCATGTGCTTTTATCAGAGCTATGCGCGGGAAATGGCTGAAGCCAATGGCTGGCATCGCCTCGCAACAAATTCGGCCAAGCTCGTCAATATCATCGGCGGCTACGGCTATCGCCCGGTGCTGCTGTCGATGGAGCGATGCGTCGAAGCGGCCTGCGCCGGCGGCAAGATCGGCGGCAAAGCCAACTAAAGCGAAATGCCGTTATGTTGAATCTTCATTCCGCTTTAGCTTATTGTTTGAGCATGATCTTTTCCGAAAACCGGTATCCACTTTTCGGGATCATGCTCTGATGAACGAAAAAATTTTTTACGCGGCCGCGGGCATGGGCCGCAAAGTGAAGGCGGAAGCGCTGGTCGCGAGCGACGGTTTCTCGGCGCGTTACGATCTTGATCGTATCCGCGGTGTGTTCTCGCGGCCGGAGCACAGGCTTGCCGGCGAAAGTTACCAAGGCCGCGTATTGGTGCTGGACGCTGCCAAGGGCGGCGTTGCCACGGCCTGGATGCTGCACGAGATGAAGGCGCGCGGCGTCATGCCGGCGGCTTTGGTGTTGAATCGGGCCAATCCGATCACGGTTCAGGGCGCGGCGCTCGCCGATTTCACCATGATTTCCGGGTTCGATGTGGATATCACGCAAGCCATTCCAAACGGCGCGCAAGTGGAAGTCGATCCGCAAGCCGAGCGCCCGTTCATTCGGGTGGTGTGAAGGGCCCGCGAGAGCGCACTCAATCGTCATGCCGGCCTTGTGGCGGGCCTCTCGCTTATGCAGTCACCGCGTGACAGGAGCGGGGGGCCGGAACAAGCCCGGCCATGACAAGCGATCAAATAACTTCCTCTGTCTTATCGTCGGTCTCGCCATAGCGGCGCAGCGTCGCCGGCTTGGTGCCGGCATAATGCCGCGCCAGCCCCGGTGCGATCTTGGCGTTCTCGCGCTCGAACAGGCTGTTGCCGGCGAGGTCGCTTTCGACCAGGAACGGGCCAAAGTTTTCCACTTCGAGCACCCACACGGCCTGCGCCAGCCCGAGCTCCTCCAGCCAGTAGACGCCGGCGACGCGCTTGATGCCGCGGCCAAGCAGCGCGCCGGTGCCGTAGCCCACGGTGGTGAGATAGACCGCGTTATTCGGCACAAAGAAGTCGCGATAGACCTCCGACGTCATGCCGCCTTTGCCAATGATGATGTTGCAGCCGGACAGCCGGAACCAGCCGTCGAGCCATTGCGCGAAGCGAAACGACGCGGTCGCCGTCACCGCGCCGACGGTGTAGCTGCCGTCCGGATTAATGCTGGCCGCCGGCGAGCAATGGAAATTGGTGATGCCGAGGACGTCCTTGCCTGCCGGCATGCCGACACCGTCGGCGATGGCGCGCTTATAGACGCCCTCGCGCGCAGTGAAGAGCCGGCCGGTGAGATAGGCGACCGAACCGATCTCCAAGTGGCGCAAGTCTTCGGTGCGCGCCGGAAGATTGAGATGGATGGTTTTAAGTTCGCTCATGTCATTCCGCCGCTTCCGCGGTCTGGCGCCCCCATTCGACCGTCTCGCGCCGCATATAATCTGTGAACCACATGGGATCGGTGCGGAAGGTCGCCTTGCCATTGGCGGAAATGCGCGCACAGGCGCGGCGCGATGAGAGACAAAACATGTGCACCGACATCGGCATGCCGCCGGTATGGCAATAGCCAACCTCGATATGGCAATCGATCACCATGGACGAGCCGACGAAGCCCATCGCGCCCATGCCGATGCTGTTGCCAAGCGTCTTGAATTCCTCTTCCAGCGCGGCGATGCGCGGGTCCGGGTTGCGCGATCCAACGACGCGCAGGCATGACGCCTGTTTGCCGAGCACCACGCTGGTGTCTTTCGAGCCGCCGAGGCCGATGCCGACGATGGCTGGCTGACAGGCGAGGCCGCGCTTGCCGAAACCGATCAGCGTATCGAGATAAAATCGCTTGATGCCCTCGATGCCGTCGCCAGGGAACAGCATGCGGTAATCCGTGCCGAACAGGCCGCCCTTGTGCACGGTGGTGAGTTCGATCCAATCGGCGTCAGGATGAAAGGCATATTCGATCTCGGGCGCATTGATCCCGACATTGTTATTGTGATCGGTGCGCCATAATGGATGCACCCGATTGGGTCGCAGCGGCACGCTTATCGTAGCCCGCGCGGTGGCGCGGCGCAACGCCGCCTCGAGGGCGATCGGGCCGCCTTCGATGCGCGCCTCATTGCCGATTTTCACGTACCAGCGCGGCAGCCCGGTATCGCCGCACATGGCGCGGCGATCTTCTTTCGCCGCTTCGTAGTTCTCAAGCATGGCCTTGATTACGAAGGAGGACAGATCGCCTTTCTCGGTGTCGGCGCAGCGCCGCAGCCCGTCGAGGTAATCCTCGGGGATTTCGATGGCGGCCTTTGCCATCAGCTCCTCGGCGGTGCGTTGAAGGGATGCGAGAGGAATCATTTTATGGCCTCGTTTTCATGGCCTCATTCGGCTGCGATCGGATCGCGCAGCAGCGTCTCGCCCGGTTTGACATGGGTGAACAAAACCGGCGCGTCGGTCAGTTCGATCCGCCCGGCCTTCCGGCGGGCCACCGTGAATGTCGAGGTCGCGAGCTCGCCCGGTTCGGGGAAATCGGAACGATAATGCGCGCCGCGCGAATTTTCGCGCCGCAGCGCCGCCAGCGCGATCACCCGGCTGATCTCGCACAGCGATTGCAGGTTAAGCCAATCGTGCCAGGTCAAGTTGAAGCGGCGATCGCGATCAGCAATACCGGTCGCGAGCAGTTCCGCTTCGATGTCGTCGACCACCTTTAATCCGTGTTCGATGCCGGCGCGATCGCGCAGCACGCCGACATAGTCCCACATTGCGTCGAGAAGCTTTTCCCGCAGCGCGTTGACATCGCCGGCCTGGCGCGCGAACGGCTGCTGCGCCCGCGCCAATTCGAAATCGAGCACGTTCGCATCGGGCGCGCGATGGCCTGGATTCTTGGCAATCCACTGCGGCATCACGTCGCCGGCAATGCCGCCGAACACGGTCGAATTGGCGACACCGTTGCCGCCGAGCCGGTTGGCGCCGTGCATGCCGCTTGCATCCTCTCCGGCGACAAAAAGCCCAAAGCATTCGGTCGCCGTATCCACGTCACAGACCAGCCCGCCCATAAAATAGTGTGCCGTCGGCACCACTTCGACCAGTCCGCCGGCAAGATCGAAGCCGCAATCGCGGCAGCGGTCGACCATGCCCTTGAATTCCTTGGTCACCTTGGCCGGGCCGAGATGGCTCATCTTGATATAGACGCCGCCGTTCGGCGTGGTCCGACCGGCCTTCATCTCCGCATAGATGGCGCGGCTGACGACATCGCGCGTGGCGCGCTCGAGCTTGGGATCGTAATCGGCCATGAAACGGTGCGTGGCGCCGTTAAGGAGATGCCCGCCGGCGCCGCGTAAGCCTTCTTCCAGCACCGTGCCGGTCATGCGCGTATCCGGTCCGGCCAGCAATCCGGTCGGATGGAACTGCACCATCTCCATATCGCGCAGCGGCAAGCCGAGCCGCAGCGCCATGGCGAGACCGTCCATGGTCTTGTCGCCGGACGGCGTGTGATAGCGGTACATGGTCGGGCCGCCGCCGGTTGCCAGCAGCACGGCTTGCGCGTTGACGAAGCGGAATGCTCCGCTGCGCACGTCGATCATAAGAACGCCGGCAAGCGCGCCGTCTCTCGCCGGAATGAGCGCGACCGCGCGATGCTCCTCGAGGCGGCGGACCGGCCGCGCCCATACTTGCTCCATCAGCCGGTTGATGATCTCGATGCCGGTGAGATCGCCCTTATGCACCGTGCGATCGAAGCTCTGCCCGGCGAAGGCCTTGCCGTGCAGCGTGCCGTCAGGGTTGCGGTCGAAGAAACAGCCGATTTCGTTCTCGAGTTCGCGCACCCGTTCGACGGCGGTTGCAACCAGCGTCCAGGCGAGATCCTGATGCGGCAGCCATTTGCCGCCTTCGATCGTGTCCATGAAATGGCGCTCGACCGAATCGCCGGGATTGATCGCCACGTTGTAGCCACCCTGCACCATGCGGGTGCAGCCGCTTTTGCCGAGGAGGCCCTTGCTCGCGATCGTGACGTCGAGATCGGGATTCGCTTTGAGCGCGTGCAGCGCCGCAAACAGCCCGGCGCCGCCGGAGCCGAGGATCAAAATGTCGGTTTTGAGATGCTCGACGTCCATGACAGTCAGAACACGCGAGTTAGAAAAGCGAAGGCGACAAGGGCCGAGACTGCCGCGGCCGCGGTGGCGAGCTGCTTCTGCCCGTCGCGCCAGTCGAGGTTTTCAATCACCAGAACGCGCAAGCCACCGAGCAAATGAACCGTGAACAGAAACATGAGGCCGATCTCGGCGAGCTTGACCAGCGGCTGATCGGTCCAGCGCAGAAAATTTGCAAATCGCGCTTCGCCGTCGATTGCGAGACCAAGCGCGAGGAAGTGCAGCGGCAGGAAGATCGCGAGCGCCAGGCCGGACAGCCGATGCACCATCGCGGCGATCCACAATGCGCTGTCGCGATGTTTTATTTGCCGCGCGATCACGGCAGCACCACGGCGGCAACCCCGCGCATGCCAAGGAGCGCCAGCAGCAAACCGAATATGATGGCGCAGGCGCCGGCGCTGCGTTCGGAGAGCGGCGACCATTCGGTCAGCACATTGCGCACGCCGATCGAGGCGTGGATCGAAACCGCCAGGACGAACAGACCGTAGAATAATCCCCAGGCGATGCTGCCGCGGGTGCGCGTGAGAATGTCCGCGGCGCTGACGCCTTGCCGCGTCGCATAGAAAATCACTGCGATGTGGGTGAGAACGAGCGGCGCCATGATTGCGGCGGTAGCGCGCTGCCACACATAGAGGCGCACGTTCATGGTTTGATATCGCCTTTGAGATAAGCCGCCGCGCTTCGGCGTTTGAGGCCGGCGATCGCAGCAGTCGGATTGAGCGCCTGCGGGCACAGTTCTTGGCACGACTGGTGCGAATGGCAGGCGTGGCAACCGCCGGAACCGGCGATCGCTTGCAGACGCGTGATATTGCCGCCGTCGCGCTCATCATTGATCAGCGTCCAGGCGCGCGTAAGCGCTGCCGGGCCGAGGTAATCGCTGTCCCAGCGCACGGTATCGCAGGCCGAATAGCACACCCCGCAATTGATGCATTCGATTGCGGCATCGGCCGCCATGCGCGCCGGCGTGTCCGGCCTGATCTGCGCGATGGCGTCGTGGCGGGTTTTGGTCGGCGCGAACGCGCCTTTCGCCTGTTGCCATTTCTCAAAGAAAACCTGCATGTCGGTCGTGAGATCCTTGATCACCGGCAAATTCTCGAGTGGACCGATCTCAAGCCCGCCGCCGGCGGCGACTTTGGCGACATGGGTGCGGCAGGTCCAACGCGGTTTGCCGTTCACAGTCATCGCGCACGAGCCGCAGACCCCGACGCGGCAGGCAAAACGATAGGACAGGGTTGGGTCGATATGCCGCTGCACGAAAGTGACGACGTCGAGCACGGTCTGGCTTTGGCGCTGCGGCACGCGATAGGTTTCATAATGACCGTTCCGCGCGCCGCGCCAGAGCGACACTGAAAGTTCTTCATTCATCCCGGTGGTCATGTCCTTCGCGCAGCGTTTTCGGCTAATTGAGCGCAGTGTAGCAAGCAGGGCGACGGTCACAAAGCCAGGACCTGCGTCTGCGGCGCAATTTGACGCTGGAGTCACGGGCCCAGTTGCGGGCTATAATCTCCGGCAAATGACGGGAGGAACGGCAATGGCCGGACTTGAGCGGAGCTATGTGCATGGGGCAAGCGATCAGCCGCTGATCGGCCAAACCATCGGACAGTTTTTCGATGATGCTTGCGCCAAATGGGCAACGCGCCCGGCGCTCGTGGTCCGTCATCAAAATGTCCGGTTCAGCTATGCCGAGTTGCGCGAGGCTGTCGACAAGCTTGCGGCCGGGCTCCTCACGCTCGATCTCAATCCCGGCGATCGCATCGGCATCTGGTCGCCGAACAATAGCGAATGGGTGCTCACGCAGTTCGCCAGCGCCAAAGCCGGGCTCATCCTGGTCAACATCAATCCCGCCTACCGCACCGCCGAGCTCGAATATGCGCTCAACAAAGTCGGCTGCAAGGCGCTTATTCTCGCCGAACGTTTCAAGACCTCCGATTACGTCGGCATGCTGCGCGAGTTGGCGCCGGAACTCGGTCATGCCCAACCCAGCAAGCTCGAATCGGCGCGCCTGCCGGCGCTGCGCTCCGTCGTTCTGCTTGGCGAGGGTTGGCATCCGGGCACGTTCCGCTTCTCCGAAATCATGACGCGCGGCGGCGCGAGCGAAACAAAGCGCATCGCCGAATTGGCGCCGCAGTTGCAATTCGACGAGCCGATCAACATTCAGTTCACCTCCGGCACCACCGGCTTCCCGAAGGGCGCGACGCTTTCGCACCACAACATCCTCAACAATGGTTTTTTCATCGGCGAAGCCATGCGGCTCACGCCCGAGGACCGGTTGTGCATCCCGGTGCCGCTCTACCATTGTTTCGGCATGGTGCTCGGCAATCTGGCGGCGGTCACCCACGGCGCCTGCATGGTCTTCCCCGGTGAAGGCTTCGATCCGCTCGCCACATTGCAAGCCGTCGCCGAAGAGCGCTGCACCGCGCTGCACGGCGTGCCGACCATGTTCATCGCGCAACTCGATCATCCGGAATTCAGCCGCTTCGATCTGTCCTCGCTGCGCACTGGAATCATGGCCGGGTCGCCATGCCCGATCGAGGTGATGAAGCGCGCGCTCGGCAACATGCATTTGTCCGAAATCACCATTGCCTACGGCATGACCGAAACCAGTCCGGTCAGCTTCCAGAGCTCGACCGCGGACCCGCTGGAGCGCCGCGTCTCGACCGTCGGGCGCATCCAGCCGCATGTCGAAGTCAAGATCGTCGATCTCAATGGCCGCATCGTGCCGACCGGAACGCCGGGCGAGCTCCTCACCCGCGGCTATTGCGTGATGCTCGGCTATTGGGGCGACGAGGAGCGCACCCGCGAGGCCATCGATGCGGCGCGCTGGATGCATACCGGCGACCTCGCGACCATCGACGCCGAGGGCTATTGCAACATCGTCGGGCGCATCAAGGACATGGTCATTCGCGGCGGCGAAAACGTCTATCCCCGCGAGATCGAGGAATTTCTCTATCGCCATCCGAAGATCCAGGACGTGCAGGTGATCGGCGTGCCGGACGATCGCTTTGGCGAAGAGATCTGCGCCTGGGTCAAGTTGCGCCCCGGCGTGGCCGCGACCGAGGAGGAAATCCGCGCCTTCTGCCGCGATCAGATCGCGCATTATAAAGTGCCGCGCTACATCAAATTCGTCGACGAATTCCCGATGACGGTGACCGGCAAAATTCAAAAATTCATCATGCGCGAGCGCACCATCGCCGAGCTCGGACTAAAGGTGCAGAAGACGGCGTGATTACCGCGCGTCTTGGTCATGGCCGGGCTTGTCCCGGCCATCTCGTTTAAAATGGCGCAGTGCCAATTTTATAGGGATGCCCGGCACACGGCCGGGCATGACGACGGAGAGAAAACCCTCACACCTTGATCTTCTCGTCCGCGACCACACGGTCGACGGCGGGACGCTTGAGCATCCGGTCCTTGTGCGCCGTGTAGTTCTTAAGTTCTGCCATCGGCAGCTCGCGGCGCACGCCCCAGGTGTAAAAGACAAAGCCGTATGGATCGAGTACCGAATAGTTGTCCGAGAACCATTCGCGGCCGGCGAGCATTCCGTCGATCTGTTTCAAATAGCTATGGAAGGTTTTAAGCCCCATGTCCTTGATGCCCGGAAACGCCGCGCTATCCGCCGTATAGCGTTCCGGCCGGCCGACATGCGCATGCGCCGGGTGGACGCTCGTGGCAAAGAAGCCGATCAGTGACAGCGCCTTGGCCTCGGCATTCGCGTCGCTCGGCCACAGTCCGAACCGCTTGCCGAGATAGGGCAGAATGGCGGTGTTCTCGGCTAACGGCTCGCCATTGTCGAGGCGCAGCGCCGGCACACGGCCCAGCGGATTGATTTTCAAATAAGCCTCAGTGCGCTGCTCGCCGCCGGCGAGGTCGACCTTTTTCGGCTCGTATTTCTCGCCGCTCTCCTCCAGCACGACATGCGAGGCCATCGAGCAAGCCCCCGGAGCATAGTAAAGTGTCAACATCCAATCCTCCCTCACGCAACACTGCGCGCGCTGGCCTTATCACAGGACTAGGTCCGATCAACAGTCCTCACATTAACTTTGATTCACTTCACCGGAATTTTTTCAAGTAGCGGCAGCCAGGTCCGCTGTTGCTCTTCGACAAAGGCAAGCGCCTGGTCGGCGGTCATGGCGCGCGAATAGCTGCCGATATTGGAGAGAAGCTTCTGGAATTCCGGATCGTTGCAGACTTTGGCGAGGTCGACGCTGACTTTACTGATGATCGGGGCCGGCGTGCCGCGTGGTGCGACCAAAACCTGCCAGCCAGTCGCGGAAAAGCCCGGAAGCGTCTCCGCCACGGTGGGTAGATCGGGAAATTGCGGTAGACGCTGGGCGGCGGCGACCGCAATCACTTTCACCTGGCCGGCTTTTATTGCGCCGACGATGCCGGAATAACCTTCGATGATCATCGACACGCGCCCGGCGCCGACGTCGGACAGCGCGGCCGCCGGCCCGCCGTTGTACGGCACGGGAAGGAGCTGGATACCGGCCCGATCTTGCAGCAGGAGGCCGGTCAAATGCGTGAGCCTGCCAACCCCGGTCACCGCGATGGAAATCGTTCCTGGCTGTTTCTTGGCGAGTGCGATCAATTCCGGCAGCGAGTTGACGCCGAGCCCCGGCGTCACCGCGACGAACATCGGATTTTCTGCCGTGAAACCGATCGGCAAAAAGTCGCGCGGCAGCTTGAGCGGCAGGTTGGGTGCGACTGATTGCAACGCGACGAAGGTCGAGAGCGCCGGCATGAATAGCGTGTAGCCGTCCGGCGCGGCTTCCGCGGCGACACGCGCGGCAATGCTGCCGTTGGCACCGGCGTGATTGATGATGATGACCTGCTGTCCCCACGCTTTGCTCAGCCCGGCGGCGATGAAACGCGCATCGACGTCAGGCGTGGATCCCGGCGCGGCGTCCGAAATGATCGTGACCGGCTTTTGCGGATAGTTATCCGCTTGTGCATAAGCGGCGGGAGCCGCCAGCCATCCCAGCGCGCACAACGCACCGATGCCGATCCAATACCGACTGGCAGTCATCTCGTTCTCCCGGCTTGTAGCGGCAAGGATAAAGCGGCGAAGCCGCCATTTCCACCGGCATTCTCCGGCTGCGCCAAACCGACACGCCTGTTAGATCTTATGATGAGCAGCACGCGCTGCTTGGATTAGTACGCGATCCGATCAAGGTTGGCGGTCATGTGCGCGATCACCCGCCGGAAATTGGCGAGGTCGCGCGCGGCAATGCCCTGCTCCGCATCGGCCGTGATGCCGCGGGCGACCGTGAGCAATTCGTTGCGCAGCCGCTTGGCCCTTGCGGTGAGGAAGACCCGCACCTTGCGGCGATCGTCGGCGGCGCGGAGCCGGCGAATGAGCTGCGATCGCTCCATGCTGCGCAACGCCACCGCCGTGGTCGGCTCCATCATGCCAACCCGCGCCGATAATTCGCGCTGCGAAAGTCCGTCGGCGGTCCACAACACGCGGAGAAAGTACCATTGGCCGCGGCTGACGCCGTAAGCTGCGATGCGCCGTTCCAGTACCCGCTGAAAGGCGCGATGCGCGTCGCGGACCAGATAGCCCGACGACAGCCGCGGCGGAAACGCGGCGGCGCGCTTACTCTGTTTGACTTTCGGTGAACGTCGCGACGGCATCGGCGTTGACAGGTCAAGGGCCTCGTGCCGATAATACTTAGCAATCTATGCAATAGGGAAGTGAGCGATGCAACAGGTGGCGCGCGACAAGGAAAAGCGCGGCGAAACCCACTCCGCCGCAATGCCGAACCAGGCTTTCGATCTGCGCAGCACGCTGGAATGGTTACGCGCGTCGGGCGAATTGATCGAAACGGACAAGGAAGTTGATCCCGATCTTCAAGTTACCGGCTTGCAGAAGCATATGGACGGCGGTTGCCCGGTCCTGTTCAACAACGTCAAGGGTAAGCCGAACCATCGCGTCATCACCAACTTGTTCGGCGACATGGCCATCATCAATCGCATGTTCGGCTGGGCCGACGATGCCGATCGCGTGCGCAAGCTGGCGCATGCGTTGTCGCATCCGATCAAGCCGGTTGAAATCGCGCAGAGCGAAGCGCCGTGCCAGGAGCACGTGATCGAGAACCCGCGCGACGTCAACGAATGGATGGTGCCGATCCGGCATACCACCTACGAGCCGGAGCTCACCGTCGGCTCCGGCATCCGTTGTGTCACCGGCGCGCAATTCGATGGCGGGTCCGATCTCGGTTACAACCGCATGAATTTCCGCTGGGGCAATGTCGGCACCTTCCAGATCTCGCCCGGCTCGCACATGTGGCAGGTCGTCAACAAATATTACAAAGCCGATCAGCCGGTGCCGATCACCGTTTGCTTCGGCGTTCCGCCGGCCTGCACACTATTGGCCGGCGCGGGATTCGATTATGCGATCCTGCCAATGGGCTGCGACGAAATCGGGATCGCGTCGGCGGTGCAGGGCACGCCGATTCGCCTGGTTAAGGCACGCACGGTCGACGCCATGGCGCTGGCCGATTGCGAAATCGTGCTCGAAGGCTACGTCAATCCGCGCGACCGCCGCTTCGAAACCAAAGAGGCTGAAGATGCCGGCGTGCAGGGCCGCTACCATTTCCACCCCGAATGGGCCGGCTATATGGGCAAGTCCTACAAGGCGCCGACCTTACACGTCACCGCCATCACCATGCGCAAACCGGCGACGAAGCCGATCATCTTCGCACTCGGTGTGCACATGCTCGACGATCACAACATCGATACCACGGTGCGCGAAGCGGCGATCTACGAGCTATGCAACCGGCTGCAGCCAGGCATCGTGCAGAATGTCGTGATCCCGTACTGCATGACCGATTGGGGTGGCTGCATCATTCAGGTGAAAAAGCGCCATCAGATCGACGAGGGCTGGCAGCGCAATTTCATGGCCGCGGCTTTGTCGTGCTCGCAAGGCATGCGTCTCGCCATCGCGGTCAGCGAGGATGTCGATCCCTATTCGATGGACGACATCATGTGGTGCCTGACGACGCGGGTGAATCCGCGCACCGATATTCTCAATCCGATCCCGGGCGGCCGCGGCCAGACCTTTATGCCGGCCGAACGCATGACCGCAGGCGATCGGCAGTGGACCGCCTCCAACACGCAGTTCGAAGGCGGCATGGGCATCGATGCCACAGTGCCGTTCGGCTACGAGAGCGATTTTCTCCGCCCGGTCTATCCGGTCGACAAAGTACGGCCGGAGGATTTCTTCACAACGGAAGATATCGCCAACGCCAAGAAACGCATGCAGGGCTGGGTGCATTCCTTGGCGCGCACCGGGCGGTAGTTTTAATCCCGGCGGCTCGTACGCTCTCACTCTCCCCTTGTGGGAGAGGGTGGCGAAGGCGAGCGTGAGCGAGACTGAGCCGGGTGAGGGGTGAACCTCAATACCGCTACCCCTCACCCGCCCTCGCTCGGCTTTGCCTCCGCTCGGGCATCCTCTGCCACGAAGCTTGCACTCGGGCGGGCGTCAGCGCGGCCCGGGTTGGGAGAGGAAGCCGCCGTGGCGCTGCGTGCCAGCGCCTTGCGGTCGAGCTTGCCGCGCTCGGTCTTGGGCAATGCGCTTGCCAGCACGATCTGCTTTGGCGCCTTAAACGCCGGCAAGTTCGCCGCGCAGTGTCGTAACAGCGCCTCGGTATCGAGTGTCGCGCCGGGCCGGCCGACCACGTAGCTGACGACTTCCTCGCCATAGATCGCGTCGGGGATGCCGATAGTCGCCGCTTCGATCACTTCGGCGCATTGCATCAGGCAGGCATCGATCTCGACCGGCGAAATCTTAGCGCCGCCGCGGATGATCAATTCCTTTTCCCGGCCGGTCAGGGTGAGAAAGCCGTCGCCGTCGAGGCAGCCGATATCGCCGGTGCGGATACGGCCGCGGGCATGGGTTCGCACCGCGCCATCTTCGGCGAGATAACGGAACGGATGGTCCGGCCAGCCGCCGACCTCGACCTGACCAAGTTCGCCGGCCGGCAAGCGGCGACCATCAGCGTCGACGATCGCGAGGTCATGATAGGCAAATGGCCGGCCGACCGTACCGAGGCGGCGCTCTTCGCCGGAAATGGCGGCGATCCAGTTGGCCTCGCTGGCGCCATAGCCTTGCGCGACGCCAATGCCGAATTTCTGCTCGAACCGCTTCCATTCGTCGAGCAGCAATGGCGCTGAGCTCGACGTGATGAATCGCAGCTTCGGCAGATCATCGCGTTGCAGATGAGCTTCACTGTTGAGCAGAATGTTGAGCGTGGTCGGATTGCCGGTGGCGATCGTTACGCCGTGGTCGCGCAAATGGGTAAAGAAGCGGCTTGCCGAGAATTTTTCGGCGAGCACCAATGTGGCGCCGCGATTGACCGGGGCGAGCGCGCCCAGAAGCTGCGCCGACGCCCAACTAAACGGCCGGAAATCATAAAGGCGATCGCCGGCAGTAATACCAAACCCCTCGGCCACCGGATCGATATTGGCGAGATATTCGCGAAAATTCAGAACCACGCCCTTGGGCTTGGCGCTGGTTCCAGAGGTGAACAGAATAACGGCATCGTCCTCGGGCCGTGCCGGCTGAGCGGGTTCGCTCGGCGCGCAGTACGCCAGTTCGCCGAATAACGTCGCGGCAACCGGCCGGTCGCAGCGTCCGATAACAAGCCGCGGCGCATCGGCGCTCGCCAAGGCCTCGTCGAGCCGCAAGCCGTCTTGATGAAGAATGAGCTTTGGTTTGAGGCGGTCGAGAATACCGGGAAGCTGATTACGGTTCATTTCGACGTGGATGGTGCAGACGGTCGCGCCTGCCGCCAAGACGCCGAAATAACAGAGCAGTTGCTCGATGGAATTGTCGGCAAGAAGCGCAATCCGGTCGTTCGGTCCGATGCCGCGCTGCGCCAGAAACGTAGCGAAACGGCCGCAGCTTTCGCGCAAGCCGGCGTAATCGATCTCCCGCCCATCGCCAGCGGCGATCACCCACGGCTTGCGCGGCGCGCGGGCCGCGGCCCGCGCGATCCAGCTTTGCAAAAGCTTTGAGCCAGACTCTGCCTGCATGATAGAATGCCAGCGGAATAATTCCTTAGCATTATAAGCATTTCGGCGCGAGGAACAAAGCCGTGAACGGTAACGCGAATGCGCAATGGCCCGATCTGCCGTTCGCGGCTTGGCATGAAAGCTGCGACACGCTGCTGTTATGGATGCAGATCGTCGGCAAAGTCCGCATCGCGTGCACCCCGCTGATCAGTCACTGGTGGAACGCGACCTTCGACGTCACCTCGCGCGGGCTTTTGGCGTCGGCGATGCCGTATCGCGGACGCAGCTTCGACGTGGTCTTTGACTTCACGCGGCACCTGCTTTCCATTGAGACGAGCGACGGCCGCGCCGAGACGCTGGCGCTGGAGCCGATGTCGGTGGCCGATTTCTATGCCGCATTCATGCAGGCTTTGCACCGGCTCGATATCGACGTGCACATCTGGACCATGCCGAGCGAAATCGAAGGCGCGATTGCCTTCGAGCGAGATCGAACGCATGCCCAATATGATCGCGTTTACGTGCAAAGGTTCTGGCAGGCATTGGTGCAGGCCAAGCGCGTCTTCAGCGAGTTCCGCGCCCGCTTCATCGGCAAGGCCAGTCCGGTGCACTTTTTCTGGGGCGGTCTCGATCTTGCCGTTACCCGGTTTTCGGGCCGCACCGCGCCGCCGCTCAAAGGCGCGACCCCAAATGTCGCTCCCTGGGTCATGGCGGAAGCTTATTCGCACGAAGTCTCGAGCTGCGGCTTCTGGCCCGGCAATGGCGGCTACGGCCGCGCCGCGTTCTTTGTCTATGCCTATCCGGAGCCCGCCGGCTATGGCGGCACGCGGCTGAAGACCGGCGAGGCCTTCTACGACAAAAACCTCGGGCAGTTCATTCTGCCCTACGACGCCGTGCGCCAAGCCAGCAATCCCGACGCCTTGCTGCTCGGCTTTCTGCAAGAGACATATGAAGCTGCAGCCGATCTCGCGAAATGGGATCGCAAGGCGCTGGAACGGGCGGCGCCACCGAGTCCCTAAGCGTCGCCGAGCTCGCGGCGCATCAGCGCAGCGCCGTCGGCCATGGCCTTCATTTTGGCAAACGCGATGGCGCGCGGCAGGTATTTCATACCGCAGTCCGGCGCCACGACCAGGCGATCGGCTTTGACGTAAGGCAGCGCGTTACGGATGCGGTCAGCCACCAGTTGCGGCGTCTCGACCGTCATGTCGGCAAGATCGATCACGCCAAGCACGATGGTCTTGGTCGGCAATTGCGCCAGAACCTTCAAGTCCAGCTTGGGCTGCGCCGCTTCGATCGAAATCTGCTGCGCTTTGCACTGCTCCAGCTCCGGCAGGAAGGAATAGCCCGGCGGTTTGTCGCGCACCACGGCGGCATAGCCAAAGCATAAACGCACTGCGATCGTGCCGCGCACGCCGTCGAGCGCGCGATC
>DASZCJ010000246.1:0-3843 GCA_035943155.1 Xanthobacteraceae bacterium
ATCGACATAGATTGCCGGCCGGCCGGAATGGGGCACGGTGGCGAAAGCCAGCACCACCGGCGTGTGCGGCACGTCGCTGCCACGGATATTGAACAGCCAGGATACCGCTTGCGGCTCCGACACAACAAGAATGTCGGCGCGTTTGCCCAGCGCCTCGCGGACGCGGCTAAGCTTGGCGGGCGCGTCCTCGCCGGCATAGCGCAGATCGTGCAGGACGACGGGGCCGCGTGGCGGCTGCGGCCGGTCTTTCCATTGCGCGTCGAGCGGATTGTCGGCGACGGGGACGAGGCTGGCGCCTGCTGCCGCGCAGGCTTCGGCCAGCCGCTCCGCGCCCTCGACCGTATGCAGCCACGGCGAATACCCAAGCTTGGCGCCGGCCGGCAGATTTTTCTCGATCCAGGCATTTGGCGGATGCTCGACCAGATGCTCGACGGTAAACGCCGCGCTATCCACTTCCTCGCGCACCTGCACCATGTAGCGGCCGTCAACGAAGATCGCGGCGCGGTCGGCAAGCACGATGGCGACGCCCGCCGAGCCGGTGAAGCCGGTGAGCCAAGCGAGCCGCTCGGCGCAAGGCGGCACATATTCGTTCTGATAACGGTCGGCGCGCGGCACGATGAAGCCGTCGAGGCCGCGGCGCTTTAAGTCGGCGCGCAATGCCGCAAGCCGCGGCGCGCTTTCACCGCGTACGCTGCGGTCGTCGAACGATTGGAATCGCGCTTCGAACATCCGCGCCAATGTACGGGCAAATGTGGACGACTTGGAGTCGATGACACCCTCCCCTGGAGCCTCGCGCAAGTCACCCCACCCCGCCGCGTCGCTCACGCCGTTCGCTTGCGGCGACCCTCCCCCTCCAGGGGAGGGTTGAACAGCGCCTGAGCACCAAAGTGGTCCAGCCATCGAGCTCGATGCGCCGCTCCAGCGTAAACTTACGGTAAGCGGCGAGCGCGGCATTGGTCTGCGACTGCAACAGACCCGAGAGAACGATACGGCCGCGCGGCGCGACGATCGTGCGCAACGGCGCGGCGAGCTTTTGCAGCGGTCCGAGCAGGATGTTGGCGAAGACGAGATCGAATGGGGCGCCGCCGCGAATGTCGCGCGCGGCGAGCCCATTGGCGCGGCAGACGCGGACCAAGCCGGCGGCCCGATTAAGCCGGGCATTGTCGCGCGCGATGCGCACCGCCTGGATGTCGATATCGGTCGCCAGCACGCATTGGCGCAGACTGCGGGCGGCGGCAATCGCCAGCACGCCGGTGCCGGTGCCGAGATCGAGAATGTGCGCATGCTTCGAGGCTCGCTTCGCTCGCACCGCAGCATGACGGGGCGCGCGACGATGACCTTGAAGTTTACAAATCGCGTCCAACGCCAACAGGCAACCGCGCGTCGTACCGTGATGGCCGGTGCCGAAGGCCAAAGCCGCCTCAATCTCGATGGCGATCCGATTCACCGGCGCGCCGCCGCGATCATGGCCGCCGTGCACGACAAAGCGGCCCGCGGCAATCGGCTTTAATCCCTTAAGACTGTCGGCGACCCAATCTTTGGCGGCGATCCGATGAAAGCGCAGCGCCCTGCCCTGCTCGACGCCTACTGCCGCAATCGCGTGTGCGCGCGCCGTTGCCGCGCCGATTGCGCCGTCAAAGTAGAACGTCACGCGCCATCGGCCGCGGCCAAGATCGGCCAGGCTGGTCGCAACCTTGTCGGCGGCAAACGCGTCGCCAAAGCTCGCAGCAATACGCCGCGCCGATTGCTCGTCGGTTATGAACGTCGCGATCATGGTATCCGGCGCGACGCCGGGCGGTGCATAATTCATCGCAACATCTGGGCTTTTTGAAATTCTTCACGTAATTCACAACGCCGCCTGCCGCAGAGTTTATTCCCGCAAATGCCAAAAATATTCACAGCGCCATCAACAAATTACGCGCAGCCTTTCCACAGCATTTTGGCCTATATTTCCACAGCCTTGTCGAACATCTCGGAGCCATAGTGAGGTAACCTTGGAATGAGCGTGCCACGCAAACGACTTCATATCGCCGCGGCCCTGATTGCGGCGGCCTGTTTCATGGTCCTCGCGCCTTCCAGCGCGCGGGCGCAAGCCCCGACGGATTACACCGCCCTACTCGCCGCGCCCGACCGCAGCGACGCCGATCGCCAAGCCGACCAGCGCCGCGACCCGACGCCGTTCCTGGCTTTCGCCGGCCCGCACCCCGGCATGAAGGTGCTCGATATGGGCGCCGGCGGCGTCTACAGCAGCGAACTGATGGCGCGCGCGGTGGCGCCGAACGGCGTGGTATTCGCGCAAAATCCAACCGACCTCGCGGAGCGGGCCAAGACCGCATTCGCGGCGCGCATGGCGACACCGGCGATGAAGAACGTCGTCGCCGACACCGCGCCGTTCGACGATCCGATTCCTGCGGGCATGCAGGATTTCGACCTGATCACGTTCCTGTTCTACTACCACGACACCACCTACATGACGGTCAATCGCGCGCAGATGAACCGCAAATTGTTCGCTGCGCTCAAGCCCGGCGGTTATCTCGTCATGGCCGACCATGCGGCGCTGCCGGGCCAAGGCGTCAGCGTCGGCAAGACATTGCACCGGATCGAGGAAAGCACCTTGCGCCAGGAAGTCGAAGCCGCCGGCTTCAAGCTCGTCGGCACCGGCGATTTCTGGCGCCATGCCGACGACACGCATGACTTCCCGAGCTTCAAGCGCGACATGCCGGTCGACAATTTCGTGCTCAAATTTCAGAAGCCGATGTGATCCCCCACGCCGTCATCCTGAGGTGCGACCCCCGACTTGATCGGGGGGAGCCTCGAAGGATGCGGGCTGAAGCGCCAACCGAAATCGGTTACCCGATTTCGGAAAACGATTTATGCCCAAGTCGGCCAGGGCCGACTTGGGTGCCGTCGCCCTTCGAGGCTCGGCGCTCCGCGCCGAGCACCTCAGGGTGACGGAAGGTTTACTTCAGCTCGTCCTTCACTTTCTCCAGACCCGCATTGACGCAGTCGTCGTCGACGCCGGGCGAACCGGACACGCCGACGCCGGCGATCACCGCAGTGCCGACCTTGATCGGTTGGCCGCCGGGGATTGCGATAACGTTCGGCAGCGTGACCTGCTGATGCGCCACCGAAGTCGGGTCTTGCAGCTTCTTGGCGTACTCCGCGGTCGGCTGTTTGAAAGACATCGCGGTGTAGGCCTTGCGCCGCGCATTCTCCAACGTGTGCGGTGACGCGTCGTCGCCGCGCATGGCGACGATGGTGTCACCGTCGCGATTAACGACCACGGCAGAAACGGCATAGCCCTTCGCCGCACAGGCGGCGACGGCGCCCTCGGCCACGGTTTTGGCGACGTCCAGCGAAAGATCCTTGTGCATGATGAGCGCGGCGCCGGCGGGCACGGTGATAAGTGCGGCAGCAAGGCCGGCGAGCGCGGCGGAGGTGAAGCAAGCAAGGCGAGGCAAATTGCAGTGCGGCATAGAAGGTCCTTTCCCGGTCGGATTGGTGATGAGGGAGTAGCGAGTAGTGAGTAGCGAATGGCTATGTGAGTGAAGAATGGCGAATGTAAATAAACATCGATTCGCTATGCGCTATTCCCTGTCCGTCATTGCGCGAAGCGAATGAAAAAATCGAATCGCTCGTCGCGATTCCTCACCGCTGCCAGTAGGCCGGCGGCGGTTGTGGTGGGTAAGCCGGCTGCGCATAACCCGGCTGCGCATAGCCCGGCTGCGCGTAACCCCGCTGGGCGTAATAGGACTGGCCGTAAGAAGACTGCCCGTACGTGGATTGGCCGGAAGGCTGCGCATAAGAAGGCTGCGCATAGTTTGGCTGCCCATAATTCGGCTG
>DASZCJ010000247.1:0-3664 GCA_035943155.1 Xanthobacteraceae bacterium
CCCCGCAAGCGGGGAGAAGGAAAATGGCGCCCGGCCGTGACGGTGCCGGAATCCGTGCCGCGCTCTCAGCGCAGCCGATAGAGCGCATGAAGCCGGTTGCGGGTGAACGGCCGCACCTCTTTGGGCCAGCGGCCGGCTTCGACCGCCTTGGCCCATTCCGGGCTGATCAGCACCTGCGGCCCGTCGATCTCGTAGACCGCGGTATGGCGCGGGCCTTCCGGCGTGACGCGGCGTTCCTCGCCGCCGATGCTCATGGCGAACGGCTCGCCTTGCAGCCGCGCCACCGCGTGCACGCCCGGCACTTTCAGGAGATTGGGGATGTGCTCGGTGTCGTAGACTTCGTGAAACAAAGCTTCCTTCTCCGCGTCCACATCCATGCTGGCTACGAACAGATATTTGGTTTTGAGCGGCATCGGGCACCTTCGCTTGTTTGAGGATCGTTGCGTTGGCAGATTTATTTGAATCGCTCCGACGGCGGGGCGATCTCGGTGACAAGATCGCGGATGAGAGTCTTGTTCGGCAGCGGCATGAGCATCATTTCGCGCGGCTCAAGGCGCGCCGTGCAGGCATAGACAGTCTCGCCGTCGAGTTGGATCATGCATTCCTTGCAGGCATTGGCATTGATGCAGGAAAACCGCATCGCTAGGGACGGATCCTTGTTGATGCGCAGCCAGCGCAATCCGTCGAGCACCGATTGGCCGGCTTCGAACGGCACCTCGAACGTTTCCCAGCGCGCGGCTTCGCCCGCGCCGCCGCGTTTGATTTTGAGTTTGGCGATGGCGCTCATGACGCCAGCGCCGCGGCCGGCGCGCCGCTCACCTGCAGCGCGCCGTTCGCAAGGCGTACCCGCTGGTGGCGCTGCCATTGCGGCAGCATTTGCGGAAAATCTTCGCGCTGATGGGCGCCGCGGCTTTCGGTCCGTTGCAGTGCCGATAGCGCGACCGCGCGCGCGACGGTGAGCATATTGCGCAGATCGAACCATTCCAGCCGCTGCAGATCGAAGCCGCCGTTTGCCGCCGGCGGACGTTCGCCGAGTTCGGCCGCAAGCGCGGCAATCTGCGCGACCGCGCGCTCAAGCTTTATGGCGGTACGCAACGGCCCGACCTCGTCAGCCATGATTGCCTGCAGGCGCGCGATCATCGCCGCGGTGTTACGACGGCCCACAGCATCGCCGGCGTCATCGCTGCTGACGAGATCGAGCGCGGCGCGCGCATCCTCACCGCGCCATTCGCGCCGCGCGATTTTGCCGGCGATGTTCCTGACATAGAGCGCAGCGCTCCGCCCGGCGCGGCGGCCGAAGACCAGCGCTTCGGTGATGGCGTTGCCGGATAGCCGATTGGCGCCATTGGCGCCACCGACCACTTCCCCGGCGGCGAACAGGCCGGGCAATTCTGTTTGCATCGCCGCGTCGGCGATCACGCCGCCCATGTGATAATGCGCGATCGGCGCGACCTCGACCGGCATGCCGGTGAGATCGATATTGTTGGCGGCAAGCCGGTCGATCACCGGCCCGAATGCGGCGCGCAACGCCGCCGCCGAACAATGTTCGAACGACAGATAAGCGCCGCCATGCGACGAGCCGCGTCCGGCCTCGACTTCCTTGATGATGGCGTAGGTCGCGAGATCGCGCGGCAGCACGTATTTGCCGTCCTCGTCGGAGCCGTAGCGTGAGGTGAATTCTTCCATGCGGCCGTTAAGCAGCCGGCCACCGAGCTTGTAGCGGAACGGATCCCACATGATCGGATCCATGCCGACGAGCCGCGGCGCCAGATGGCCGATCGGAAAGAACTGCACGAATTCCATGTCAATCAGCGACGCGCCAGCGCGCAGCGCGAGCGCATAGCCGTCGCCGCCCATGTTGAGCGAGGCGCTGTTGCGCCGGTACAGCCGGGTCAGCCCGCCGGTGGCAAGCACCGTCGCCTTGGCGGCAATCGTCACCGGCGCGCCGCTACTGACGTGCCAGCCGACCGCGCCGGCAATTTCGCCGCCGCCGGCGGCGACGAGATCGACGATGCAGATGTCGCCGGCTTTGCGGATGTCCTTGTTGCGCGCGATGACGGTGCGCAGCGTTTTCGACACCGCCGGCCCGGTATTGATGAAATCGACATAGACGCAGCGCGCCCGGTCGTGGCCGGGCGCCGTGGTCGCGGTGATGTGACCGTCCTTGCGCGCCCAGCCGACGCCCCAGGCGTCGAGCTCGCGGATGCAGGTGGGCGCGTCATCGCACAAAAGCTCTGCCAGCTTTTGGTCGCACAGGCCGCGGCCCGCGCCGATGGTGTCGGCGTAGTGGTGGCCTGGCGCATCAGGCACTTCCTCGCCGAGCGCCGCCGCCACCGTCTTTTGCGCCATGATGGTAGCGCCGCCGCGGCCGATCAGGCTGCGATCGATCATGAAAACCCGCGCGCCGCCGCGCGCCGCTTCGATCGCCGCGTACATACCGGCCGCGCCGGAGCCGATCACCAGAACGTCGGTGTCGATGGCGATAGGGTCAACCGTCATTAAGTGGCTCCTGCCAGCGCAAATTAAGATGCCGCTCGTCCCCGCGAAAGCGGGGAACTAGAACTGGATTCCCGCCTACGCGGGAATGAGCGGCAAGGAGCACCCCGGCATCGCTACGCCGGCAGCGGTTTGCCCTTAGTCTCCGGCAAGAACGGTGCGACGCAGAAGCCGAGCACATAGATCAACGAGATGATCATGGCGGCGTGGCTATAGCCGCCGAACTGCACGATCAGCGCGCCGGCAAAGAGCGGGCCGAGAAATGCGATGAAGCGCGGCGCGTTGAACGAAAACGCAATGCCGGTCGCGCGCGAACGGGTCGGGAATAATTCCGGCAGCCAGACCGGCATCCAGGAATATTGCCCGAGCGTGAAGAACGCATTGACCGCTGCCGCAACCAGCAACAGGTTCAGATCCGTGGTCCACAGGAACAGCACCGGCGTCATCAGCAGCGCCGCGGCGAAATAGAACATTACGACTGGCTTGCGGCCAAAGCGGTCGGCGAGAAAGCCGAGGCTGATATAGCCGAGGATGGCGCCAAAATTATACGCCATGCCGGCATAGCTCGCCCATTGCGGGCCGGGCAGGTTCGCCTTGGCCGCGACCGACGCGATGTAGGGCGGCACCCAGGATGAGATGCCCCACCAGGCCAGCGTCGTCGTCAGCGACATCAGGAAGGCGAGAAGAATGCGCCGCCGCGTTTCCGGCTCGGCGAAGAGGTCGGCAATGGTAAAGCGCGTCAACGCCTGGTCATGCGCCGAGAGCGCGGCGCCGCTGTCCTTGCGCGCTCGCGCGTCGCGCCGCTGCGTATCGACGCGCTGCCATGCCTGCGATTCATCGATCGAGGTCCTGATCCACAGCGTCAGCAGCGCCGGCAGGATGCCGATCACGAACATGTAGCGCCAAGCATCGGGGCCTAACGCGCCGACGAACAGCCAAATGAAGGAAGCCAGGAAGAAGCCGATGCCGAGACCGCATTGCATCAAGCCGGCGCCTCTGCCGCGCGCCTCGTTGGGCCACAGCTCGGCCATCATCGAGGAGCCGGTGGCCCATTCCGAGCCGATGGCAATGCCGACCAGAAAGCGAAGCAGCGCGAACGAAATCCAGTTGAACGAGACGGCGGTGAGCCCGGTGAGGAGTGAATAGGCCAGGATGGCGTAGATCATCG
>DASZCJ010000248.1:0-4125 GCA_035943155.1 Xanthobacteraceae bacterium
CGCGCAGCACATCGAGACCGAAGCGCGCGCGATTTTCCAGGCTGCCGCCATATTCGTCGCTGCGGCGGTTCTCGAATGGTGCGTGGAATTGCGAGATCAAATAGCCATGCGCGGCGTGAATTTCGACGCAGTCGAAACCGGCCGCCTGCGCGCGCCGCGCGGCGGTAACAAATGCTGCCGTCGTCTCCTGGATGCGCGCGAGCGTCATCTTCTGCGGGACAATGGTTTCGAATGGTCGTCTCGTAGACCGGGTGCGCAATTGCCGATGGCACAATCGGCGTCTCGCCGCAGATGTCTAGGCGCGTATGCCCGCCGGCATGGCCGAGCTGGATCGACGCCTTGGCGCCGCCGCGATGAATGGCATCGACGAGCCGCGCCAAGCCGGGAATGAAGCGGTCGTCATAGATTCCGACCTCGCGCCGCCGGTGCCGGCCGGCTTTCTCGGGTGCGGCCATTTCGACGGTGATCAGGCCGGTGCCGCCGTGCACGCGCGCCAAGTAATAAGCAATGCAATCGTCGGTGACGAAGCCCTCGTCGTCCGCCGTGCGCGTGGTCATCGGCGGCATGACGATACGGTTCTTGATTTCGACCGGACCGATCCACGCCGGAGTGAAAAGAGCATTCATTCGGCGCCCTACAACTGAGGGAGCATCACAACACTGGAATTTCGCCGCCGTCGAGATCGATCGTGGCGCCATGCAGCCAAGTCGCCTGTGATGAAACCGCAAAGGCAACCAGGCTGCCGACATCCTCGACTGTGCCGAACCGGATGGTGTTATTGAATTCGCGCAATATCTGTTCGCGTATTTTTTCTTCGGGCGTGCCCGTTCGTTCTATTTCAGCTTTGATGCGCCGGCGGGTCCGATCGGTTTCGACTACGCTTGGATGGACGCAATTCACGCGCACGCCATCGGTCTTGCCACGATCGGCGAGACATTTGGTGAAGGCGGCAACCGCGGCGTTGACCGAACTGCCGATCGTGAATTCTGCGGTCGGCTTGCGGCCGCCAGTGCCGCCGATCGAAACGAGCGCACCGCGCCGCGCCTTCAACAGCGGCCAGGCGGCGCGGGCGCACCGCACATGGGCGAAGAATTTCAGCGCGTAGCCATCCTCCCAGTCGGCGTCGGTCAGGGTCAAAAAATCGCCGCGCTTGGTTGCGCCGGCATTGTTGACGAGAATATCGAGGCCGCCGAATTCGCGCTTGACCTGATCGATCAGTTTTACTGGCGCGTCCTTGTCACGCAGATCGATCACGGCGCGTGCGGCGCGGCAGCCGAGTTTACCGATAGCGGCGGCGGTGTCGTCGAGCGCGGCACCGTCGCGGCCGGTCAGCATGACATCGCAGCCTTCGCCGGCAAGTGCGAGCGCGATACCGCGGCCGATGCCGCGGCTCGAGCCGGTTACCAGCGCGATTTTGCCCTTGAGTCCCAGTTCCATATCAATCGTTCTCCTCAACTGTCGCCGAGTTCGATTGTTTCCCTCTCCCCGCGTGCGGCGAGAGGGTCAGGGTGAGGGGGCGTTGCTACAAGGCTCAGAATCGTGGGGCACGCCCCTCACCCGGATTGCGGAGCTTGTCATCGGGCCGGCCACTTCGGGCCGGACCCGTTGGCAATCCGACCTCTCCCCGTGCAACGGGGAGAGGTCCCTGTTGTGACCTCACTCGATCTTGATCCCGAGCTTCTTCACCAGCGCCGCCCACTTGGCCTCTTCGCGCTGGATATTTGCCGCATATTCCTCGGCCGTGCTTGGTGCGGGATCGCTGCCGTCGGCGATCAATCGTTTCTTCATTTCATCGGCAGCGAGTATCATGCGCAGCTCCTTGTTCAACCGCTCGATAATCGGGCGCGGCGTGCCGGCCGGTGCGGCGAGACCATAATATTGCACTGCCTCGAAGCCGGGCAGACCGGATTCCGCGGCGGTGGGCACGTCCGGCAGCGCCGCCGAGCGCACATGCGCCGTCACCGCAAGGCCGCGCAACTGTCCGGCCGCGATATTGCTGATTGAGGCGGGAATGGTGTTGAACCCAAGCGGCACATGATTGCCAAGCAGATCGGTAGTCAGCGGTCCGGTGCCCTTATAGGTCACGACGGTGATGTCGGTGCCGGCCAGCAAATTGAATAACCGCGCCGCGAAGTAGTTGATTGTCGGCGCCGGCGGCGTGCCGGCGGAGAGCTTGCCAGGTTCTTTCTTCGCCAATGCGATGACGTCGGCGAGTGATTTTACCGGCAGCGATGGATGCGCATCGACGATAATCGGGGTTGAGGCGACAATCCCGATCGGCGCGAAATCCTTGTTCACGTCATAGCCGGTATTGGCGCCGAGACTGATGCCGGTCAGCAGCATGACGATGGTGTAGCCGTCCGGCGCCGCGCGCGCCGCGTCGCGGGTGCCGATCATCCCCCCGGCGCCGCCGCGATTCTCGATCACGACCTGCTGCCCCAGCGCCAGCGAAAGCTTCTGCCCCATCAACCGCCCCATCACGTCGACGCCGCCGCCTGGCGGATAAGGCACGATCATCGTGATCGGACGATTGGGATAATCCTGCGCCGCTGCCGAGCCAATTTGCGCCCACAAGCCCACCGCAGCGGCCCCGGCCGTCAGCGTCGCGATAAAGATTCTGATCATGCGATCTCCTCCCCGCCGGCACTATACGCGAAACCATAGTCGTTGAATGTCAGTTCGTTTCAGATTTTATTTGACTCTAGCTCCGGCTGCCCGGCATGGGCTACATTGGCGCCGCAACACGGGAAACTCGCTCATGCGCTTTGGTTTGTTCGGCAGCGCGACGGCGCGCCATGGCGGCCCGGACGTTGATTCCGGACAGGGCTATCGGCAATTTGTCGAATACAATGTCGAGGCCGAAGCGCTGGGCTATCATTCGACGTTTCTCGTCGAGCATCATTTCACCGGTTTTGGCCAAGTCTCAGCCAGTCTGGCGCTGCTGACCTGGGTCGCAGCAAAAACCAGAACGCTACGTCTCGGCACCGCAGTCTTGGTGCTGCCTTGGCACAATCCGGTGCTGCTCGCCGAGCAAGCCGCCACCATCGATCTTCTGTCCGGCGGCCGGCTCGATTTCGGCGTCGGCAAAGGCTATCGCCACAATGAATTCGCCGGTTTTTGCATTCCCATGGCGGAAGCCGACGCGCGGTTTAATGAATCGCTCGACGTCATCGTGAAATGTTGGACGTCCAAGCAGCGTTTCTCGCATCACGGAAAATATTGGCGCTTCGAAGATATCATCGTCGAGCCGCCGACCGCGCAGAAACCGCATCCACCGATGTGGATGGCGGCCGGGGCGCCGGATTCGATCCACCAGGTCGCCGACCGCGGCTTTAATCTCTTGCTTGACCAGTTCGCCTCGTTCGAAACCGTTGCCGAGCGCATCGCGACGTTCAAAGCCGCAGTTCAAGCGCGCGGCCGCGCCTTCGATCCGATGGATGTCGGGGTCGCGCGCGCTTTTTATGTGGCCAAGGATCAAGCCGACAAGGAAGCCGCGCTGGAGCGCCGGCTCGAAGCCCAGCGCCGCCTCGCCGCCGTCTCCAACGCGCCGGACGGCAGCAAGAGCAAAGCAAGCATCATGGCGTTCTCCGACACGCGCGAAGCAAGCGAGGAGAGCGCGCTCTACGGCACGCCTGACGAGATCGCGCGGAAGTTGGAAAACCTGCAACAGCTCGGCGTTGGCTACGTATTGCTCAACGGCGGCGCTGGCGCTGGCCAGGACAGCTTGCGCCGTTTCGCCCACGAGGTGATGCCGGCTTTTGGCGGAGCGGCACGAGCGCGCGTGGTGGGATAACAATCATTACGCTCATTCACGCGCTGCAATGATCAACAAAATCGTGCAATCGATGGCGCAAGCCATGGCGGGAATCCGCGACGGCGCGGTGGTACTGCTCGGGGGCTTTGGCAGCATCGGTCAGCCTAATGCGCTGATCGAGGGGCTCATCGAGCATGGCGCGAAAGATCTTATTGTCGTGTCCAACAATGCCGGCGTTGGCCGCACCGGCCTGGCTCGGCTTTTGGAACTTGGCCGCGTGCGCAAGATCATTTGTTCTTTCCCGCGCACGGTCGATCCGGTGGTGTTCGAGGGACTTTATCGCGCCGGCAAAATCGAGCTCGAGATTGTGC
>DASZCJ010000249.1:0-3725 GCA_035943155.1 Xanthobacteraceae bacterium
TCGCGCCGGAGAGCTCCAACAATTCCAAGGAAGGCGGCCATCTGGTGCCGACCATTGCCTTTGGGGTGCCGGCGGGCGCCTCGATGGCGATTCTGCTCGGCGCCTTCCTGATGCATGGGCTCACGCCGGGGCCGGAGATGCTGACCAAGCACCTCGACCTCACTTACCTGATCGTCTGGAGCCTGACGCTGGCGCATGTCATCGGCGCGGTGATCTGCCTCGCCTGCAGCCGCTGGCTCGCGCAGATTTCGCGCGTCCGCCCGGAAATCCTGCTGCCGGTCATTGTCGCGCTGGTCTTCGTCGCCGCGTTCGAGGGCGAGCACGATTGGGGCGATCTCTATTCGCTGGTGTTCTTCGGCATTGTCGGCTGGATCATGAAGCGGTTGGGCTGGCCGCGGCCGCCGATGGTGCTCGGCATCGTGGTTGGCGCCATTTTCGAGCGCTACCTCTTTATCTCGACGCAGCTCTACGGCTGGGCTTGGCTCATACGGCCGGCCGTGCTGGCAATTCTGGCTTGTGTGGCGTGGGCGCTGTATCGGCCGTTGGCGCAGATTGCGGTGACGCTAATCGGGCAACTGCGCGAGGTCGGCGGCCGGCACCCGCGCTTCGGCGCGGCGCCGGCGTTTTCGCTCGCTGTCATCGTGCTCATCGTCGCCGCGATGCTCTCGTCAGCGGATTGGCCGAACGATGCCAAGCTTGTACCGCTCACCGCCTGCAGCATGGCGCTCGTCGCCGCCGTGCTTAATCTAGTCAATGAGCTGTTCGGCCCGGAGCAAAAACCCGCTTTGCACGCCGATTCCGGAATAAAGATCAGCGCTCACGTGCCAGACCTCGGTGTCACTGACGGCGTGGTGCGGCGGCGCGCAACGATTTTCTTCATTTGGACCGCGGCATTCATCGCCCTCGTCGCCTTGATCGGATTTGTTCCCGCCATTGCCGTGTTTGTCTGCGCCAATATGCGCTTCGGCTTTGGCGAGCCTTGGCGCACCGCGCTGGGTTTTGCCGCGGCCACCACCTTGGTCTGCTATGTGGTCTTTCACTGGGCGCTCGCCGTGGCCTGGCCGCCGTCGCTGCTCGGCGAATTATTTCCGGCCTTGCGCGCGGCGACGCGCTTGTTCTAACTTTTTGTTTGAGCATGATCTTTTCCGACCTGCCTTCGCCCGCCGTAGCATAGGAAAGTGGATCAAACCATTTGTAAGGCTTCGCGCAGGCGGGAAACCGGTTACCACTTTTCGGGATCATGCTTTAATTACTGCACCATTGCCGCGGCTTTTTTCGCCACCTCCGGCGGCGTCTGGTAAATCTCCTTGACCAGCGCCTCCAGCTGCTCGCCGCTCACCGGATTGATCTCGAACTTGTTCTGCTCGGCCTCGCTGAGAAATTCCTTGTCCGCCATCGTATCCATGAACGCCTGGCGCAAGGCGGCGAGCCGGTCGGCAGGCACGCCGGGCGGCGCCACATAGGGCCGGTCCATCGTCTGCCGTGCGAAGATCATCTTGAAAATCTGCCGTTGTTCGTCGGTCTTGGCCAAATCCATGATTAACGGCACGTCCGGCAGATCGGGATGCTTGGACAACGACATCTGCACCAGAACGATGATTCGCTTATCGCGCACCCAGTTCACCCGCGTCGTCTTGATGCTCGACCACGACCAACCGCAACGGCCTTGCACCTCGCCGCGCTCGAGCGCGAGGCTGACGTCGTTGCCGCCCGGATAACCGGTGACGATCTTGAATTTGGTGCCGAGCACCGCATTGACCAGCGCCGGGAATTGATAAGTGTCGTCGGCGGCGCCGGTCGAGCCGATGGTCAGTTGGTTCGTGAACAGATCGTCGAATTTGGTAACGCCGGACGAGGCCAGAGCGACGCAGACGCTGACTTCGTTGTTGGCGCTGCCGATCCAGGAGAATTTCGAGGCGTCGAACCGCGCGCCCTTTTCGTTAAGCAGCGGATCGAAGGCCGCGCCGCGGCTGACCGCACCGATGACAGTGCCGTCGTTCGGCGCCGCTGAATAAAGATAATTCGCGAGCCGCAGACTGCCGGCGCCTTCCATATTCTTCGGTACGACGGTCGGATTGCCGCGAATATGCGCGCCAATCCGCCGCGCGATCAGACGGGCATAAAGATCATAGCCGCCGCCGACGCTATAGCCGATATTGAGGTCAATCGTTTTGCCGCGATAAAAGTCGGCGACGCTCTGCGCGCGTGCCGCGGTAACAAGCGCGAAGGCTACGACAAGGGCGAGCATCGCGGGCAGGAGCGATGCCATGCCCGATACCATGCCCGATGCTCTGGCATTCTTTGTCATGCGAAACCTTTCTCGATCCGGTTGCATCTGATCGTAAACCTTCAGCCGCACGCGATAAACATGCGCCACATTGCGCCTAGTACCGAAATCCCGTAATGACGGCGCAAATGGCGGCATAAAAAAATTCAAAGGACCATAAGCATGACTGGAATGCTGGAACATGAAGCGCCCGGGCTCGGGCACAACAAGCCATCCGACGAAGACGCCGACGAGATCAAGCACGGCAAGTGGGAGCGCTGGGCCAAGAAGCGCACTTTCGTCCGCGCGCTCGAGGGAACCTACAGCCACCTTTACAAAAAACTGCTGGAAGAGCCGCGCGTCTATTCCTCGAAGGATCATCCGTGGAAGGGCGGCCCGGCGATGTACGGCAAGCACGTGATCTCGCCGCAGGCGGTCAACATCGTGCAATCGATCGAGTCGCATATCGAGTGCTACGCGCCGCTCAATGCCGGGCAAAAGCACGGCCATCTCAACAGCGCGGTATTTTACGTGCTCAAGGGGCGCGGCCACGATGTCCACGACGGCCGCTACATGAAGTGGCAGGCCGGCGACGTGATGCTGGTCGAGAACGGCTGCGTCCACCAGCATTTCAACGACGACGAAAACGCGGACTGCATTCTTCTGGTGTTCAAGGCAAAGCCGCTGTTTTTGTTCATGCACCTGTTGTTTCAAAAAATGGTCGAATGGCCGACCGACAAGTTGCCGCCCGGCCATGAGGACTTCAAACCGCCGACCGACATCTGAGAAGAGAAGAGAGAAATGCCGTTCCAAGACAAGCAAGCGGCGCTGTCCGGTTCAGCGGCCAGCACGTTCCTCGCCGATGACCTGGTCGCTTCGGAACAATTCCGCGCCGAATATGCGACGCGTGCGAACGTGATCAAGGCCGAGGATATGCCGTGGGAGCGTTCGCCGGATGGGCTGATCAAGCATCTCGTGCACAAGAAGATGCAGACGCGCGAATGCTGCATCGAAGCCTATATGCAGTTCCTCAAAGACGGCGAGCGCTCGGGCAAGCATCGCCACATGTGGGAGGAATTGTTTTTTGTGGTGGAGGGCTCCGGCTACGATCTGCACTGGGATCTGAAATGGGATTGTCTGGAAGCGTTCGAATGGCAATGGGCCGATACGCCGAAGAAATTCGAGTGGACGCGCGGCGATTACGTCTACATTCCGCCATTCACGCTGCATCAGCACGTCGCCAATCCCGGGCAGGAATGCCGCATCATCGTGATGAGCAATCGCATCGTCAAAGACATGGGCTTCGACTGGTACGATCAGGTCGAGCGTGCGTCGGGGTTTTGACGGCCATTGGATTTTGATGGCCAGTGAATCTTGATGGCCATTGCATTTTGACGGCCGGTGCGAGGTCGGCGCGGCGCTGGCTGCGGGATGCGCCCTGACGGCCTTATTCCGTTGC
>DASZCJ010000250.1:0-7046 GCA_035943155.1 Xanthobacteraceae bacterium
ACCAAGAGCAGTTCGAACAAAAGCTTGACGAACTGATGCGCCGCCAAAGCCTGCTGGAATCGCGCGCCACCGCATTAGGCGGCGGCACCGATCCAGCGACCACCGGCTCGATCAAACGGGCGAAACCGGTCACCGAGCCGGCCGCGAGTTCGCCGCGCGGCGACCGTGGTAAGCAGTCGAGCATTGGCGCCATTCTTGGGCGGCTCGAAGCATCACTCGATCGCGTGGAACACCGGCAGGCGCTAGCGCTGAACCAGATGCAGGATCGTTACGAAAATAAAGCGCGCCAGATCCGCAGCGCACTTGCCCAGCTCGGATTGAAGCCGGATGCCGCCGCCGCCGCGAGCGGCGGTCCGTTCGTCCCGGTGAAAGTGACGGCAAACGATCAGGCATTTGGCCGCGCGCTCCTTCGTGTCAACATCGCCCGCGCCGACGCCAGCGCATTGAGCAACACACTGTTGAAAGTGCCGCTGCGCAAGCCGATGACGGGCGACATTGACGAAAGTTCACCATTCGGCATTCGCACCGATCCCTTTGTCCATGAAGCGGCGATGCACACCGGCATCGATTTCCGCGGCGACACCGACGATCCGATCCGCACCACCGCCAGCGGTACCGTCACGATCGCTGGCTGGAGTGGCGGCTACGGCAAGATGGTGGAGATCGATCACGGCAACGGCATCGCCACCCGGTATGGACATTTGTCCCAAATCGATGTCGATGTCGGTGATACAGTGCGCAGCGGGCAGACCATCGGCAAACTCGGCTCGACCGGCCGATCGACCGGACCGCACTTGCACTACGAAGTTCGCGTCAAAGGCGAAGCCGTCGATCCGCAGAAATTTCTCGACGCCGGCGAGCGGATTTTCGGCGGCTGAGACGTATTGAATCGACCGTTTGCAGTCGACGGTCTACGGCGCCCGCCCTACTCCACATCCTCGACGTGTTTTGGAGCCGTACCGAAGGCTTTTTGCGCCAGCGCGGCTTGCGTGAATTGGTCGATATCGCCGTCGAGCACCGCGCCCGTGTTCGACGTTGAAACGCCGGTGCGCAGATCCTTGACCATCTGGTAGGGCTGCAGCACGTACGAGCGAATCTGATGGCCCCAGCCGATATCGGTTTTGGCGGCTTGCTCGGCCGCGGCTTTTTCCTCGCGCATCTCGAGTTCGCGCTCATACAATTTGGCGCGGAGCATCTGCCAGGCCTGCGCGCGGTTGCGGTGCTGCGAGCGGTCGTTCTGGCACACCACCGCGATGTTGGTTGGAATGTGCGTTAGCCGTATCGCGGATTCGGTCTTGTTGACGTGCTGACCGCCGGCGCCGCCTGCGCGCATCGTGTCGACCCGCACGTCGGATTCCTTGATGTCGATATTGATGCGATCGTCGACCACCGGATAGACCGTGACGCTGGCAAAAGACGTATGCCGGCGCGCATTGGAGTCGAAGGGCGAGATGCGCACCAGGCGATGCACGCCGTTCTCGGTCTTGAGCCAGCCATAGGCGTTGCGGCCCTTGATCTCGACCGTGGCCGATTTGATGCCGGCTTCTTCGCCTTGCGTTTCTTCGATATATGCGATTTTGAAGCGGTGCTGTTCGGCCCAGCGCACATACATGCGCAGCAGCATGCTGGCCCAATCCTGGCTCTCGGTACCGCCGGCCCCGGCATGCACTTCTAGGTAGCAGTCGTTGCCGTCTGCTTCCCCCGACAGCAGCGCTTCGAGTTCGCGACGCGCCACCTCGGTCTTGAGCGTGCGCAGCACTCCTTCCGCCTCGGTGACGGTTCTCGGATCTTTCTCGCTTTCGCCGAGCTCGATCAATGTGACTTGGTCGTCGAGCTCCTGCTCGATCCGGGCCAATGCGGTGAGCTGCTCGTCGAGCGCAGTGCGCTCCTGCATCAGCCGGCTGGCGCGCTGCGGATCGTTCCAAAGATTAGGGTCTTCGGCCTGACGGTTCAGCTCGGCAAGCCGCGCACGCGCCTTGTCGACGTCAAAGATGCCTCCTCAGCAGTCCGAGCGACTGCTTGATTTCAGCGACGATGGTTTCGATTTCGGCGCGCATATCGGTAATCAGATATCAGGAATCGGGTATCAGGTGTCAACGCGTTAGGGATCAAGGATCAACCCTTACACTCTGATCCCTGACTCCCGTTGCCTGGTCGCTGATCTCAGTACAATCCCCCCGTGCCGCTGCGCACGACATTGCCGACGTCGGGCGAGCCGGTCGGCACGCCGTTGGCGGTTTCCGCGCCGATCACCGAATAAGTGTCGGGCGGGGCGGTGCCGGGCTTGAACGCTTCCAGAATCACTTTGGTATCGCCGGGGCCGGCGCGCATGCCGGTCTTGGCGTCGACGCGGATCAACTTGATGCCCGGCGGGACGTTGAATGGAATCGGCGGCTTGTCGACAAGCGCGACCTTGAGAAAATCTTTGACGATCGGCGCGGCGAGATGGCCGCCGGTGGCTAGCCGCGCAATGTGCCGCGGCTTGTCGAAGCCCATATAGACGCCACAGACGATGTCCGGCGAAAAGCCGATGAACCAGACGTCTTTCTCGTCGTTGGTGGTGCCGGTCTTACCGGCAATCGGCTTGCCGACTTCGCGCACCACTGTCGCGGTGCCCCGCTGCACGACGCCTTCCATCAGCGAGGTGATCTGATAGGCGGTCATCGCATCGATCACCTGCTCCCGGCGGTCGAGCAGCGTCGGTTCGACCTGATTGTCCCACTTGGCTGCATCGCAGCCGACGCATTCGCGCTGATCGTGCTTGTAGATGGTATGGCCGTAACGGTCCTGAATGCGGTCGATCAGTGTAGGAATGACGCGCCGGCCGCCATTGTCGAACATCGAATAGGCGGTCACCATCCGCAGCACCGTCGTTTCGCCGGCGCCCAATGCGTAGGACAGATACGGCGGCAAATCGTCGTAGACGCCGAAACGCTTGGCGTATTCGGCGATCAGCGGCATGCCGAGGTCCTGCGCCAGCCGTACCGTCATCACGTTGCGCGATTGTTCGAGACCGAACCGTAAAGTTGATGGCCCGAAAAACTTGCCGCCATAATTTTCCGGCTTCCAGATACCGCCGCCGGCGCCCATGTCGATTTCAATCGGGGCGTCCATCACGATGGTTGAGGGCGTGTAGCCGTTGTCCAGCGCCGCCGCATAGACGATCGGCTTGAACGACGAGCCGGGCTGCCGCAACGCCTGGGTGGCGCGGTTGAACTGGCTTTGATCGAACGAGAATCCGCCGACCATCGCCATCACGCGGCCGGTATGCGGATCCATGACCACCATGGCGCCGGAAATTTCCGGAATTTGGCGCAGCCGATATTGGCCCTGCTGCTCCATGGGTGAGACATAGATTACGTCGCCGGGCGAGAGCACCTGGACGACCTTCTGAATCGGTTTTGCGGGGCCGCCAGCCGGTTTCGCCCATTTGACGCCGTCGAGCGTGACCAGGCCGACCTCACGATCTTTGACCACTGCGCCGGCGGGATCGCGCGGCGGCTGTAGTCCGATCCGAGCGGATTGGTCGTCGACCTGCAGCACGACGGCCATACGCCATGGGTCGACGTCGTAAAGCGGCTTGATCTCGGCAAGCTTGACGCCCCAATCGCCGCCGGCATCGATCGTCGTGATGGCGCCGCGATAGCCTTGACCCTCGTCGAAATTGACGAGTCCATTGATCATGGTCTTGCGCGCCACGACCTGCAGCTTGGGATCGAGCGTGGTCCGCACGGACAGCCCACCCTCGTAGAGTTTTTTCTCGCCGTATTTTTCGTAGAGATAACGGCGCACCTCCTCGGCGAAATATTCAGCCGCGAAAATATGTGCGCCGGTTGGTCGCACCGTGACCTCGAGCGGATCTTTCTTGGCCTTCTCGGCTTGGGCGGCGGTGATGTAGCCATCCTCGGCCATACGGTCGATGACGTAATTGCGCCGGCCCACCGCTTCGTCATGCCGTCGGAACGGATTGTAATTGTTCGGACCTTTCGGCAGAGCGGCCAGATAGGCGGACTCCGCGATCGACAGTTCGTGCACTGATTTGTCGAAATACAACAACGATGCGGCCGCCACCCCGTAAGCGCCGAAGCCGAGATAAATCTCGTTCAAATAAAGTTCGAGGATTTTCTGCTTGGAGTAAGTGCGCTCGATGCGCAGCGCCAACAGCGCTTCCTTGATCTTGCGCTGGAATGACACTTCATTGGTCAGAAGAAAATTCTTCGCGACCTGCTGGGTAATGGTCGAGGCGCCCTGCGGCCGCCGCCCGGTGCCGTAATTTTCGACGTAGAGCATGCCGGCGCGCGCAATACCGTAAATGTCGACGCCGGGATGCTGATAGAAATTTTTGTCCTCGGCGGCGACGAACGCATTGATGACCAGTTTCGGAATTGCCTGGATCGGCAAGTAGAGCCGACGCTCTTTGGCATATTCCGCCAGCAGTGAGCCGTCCGCCGCATGCACCCGCGTCATGACCGGCGGTTCGTAATCCTGAAGCTGCGAATATTCCGGCAAGTCCTTGGAGTAATGCCACAACAAGCCAGCCATGGCGGCCACGCCGACGATGAAAAAGATGGTCCCCACTGCAAACAGGAACCCGAGAAAGCGCAGAAGCAATTTCACCGTAGCACCACGGTCATTGAGCAAGCTTTAGTTGAGCCGAATTCATTTGAGTGTACCGGCGTAAGTGTCTTGCGGCCTGTCGCTCGCCGCCGACAAGGCAGCTCGCAGCGCGCACGTGAGAGTTCGCCGCCATGAATCGCGGCCCGGCTTGAAAAGCCCAATATGACGGACCCAGTGTGACAGTATCGGCCCCCACCGGATAGCTCGTTCTGCCTCGTGCACCTCGTTATCCCTCGTGCTTGTGTTTTTTGTTCAAACTGAGGCCATTGCAGCCCATCAGCCGGCGACGCTGGGGCCTCAATTCGATCCGGTGCGGGCGCCGGCAACGTGGGTGGAAAAATAGCCATCGATGGCCGCGGTCATCGAGTCTGCCGTCCGATCGCGCCAGCTATCCGACAGCAGCGACTGCAAATCCTCTTTGTTGGAGACGTAGCCCAGTTCGACCAAAACCGAAGGTACGTCCGGCGCGCGCAGCACCCGAAATCCTGCCGACTTGAGCGGCTCCTTATGCAAGCGGGTGGTTCGCTTGATCGTAGCGACGAGTTTGTGGGCAAATTCGGTCGAAAAAGTTTTGGCTTCGCGTTGCGCAAGATCGATCAGGATGCCGGCGACGTCCTCGGGCTGATCTTTGAGGTCGACGCCTGCGATCACATCGGCGCGATTTTCCTGTTCGGCCAATCGCGCGGCCGCGGGGTCGGTGGCGGTTTCGGAGAGCGTATAGATCGTGGCGCCCTGAGCGTCGCCCTCCCTTCGCGACAGCCAATCGGCATGGATCGATATCAGCAAGGCAGCACCGGCCTCGCGCGCGAACCGCACGCGGTCGGCGAGCGGCACAAAGGTATCGTCGGAGCGCGTCAGCAGCACGCGATATTTGCCTAAGCTCTCGACTTTTGCCCGCAGCCGTTTGGCAAAATCGAGCACGATGTCTTTTTCCATCTGCCCATTCGGACCTTTGGTGCCAGTGTCGATTCCGCCATGTCCCGGATCCAATGCGATCAAGGGCCGGACGTCGCCTGACGACGATTGCTGCTCGCGTGGCAGGGGCGCTTGCGCACGGGCGAACCTTTGATCGAAAGCGACCTTACGCAGAAAACTTTCCCGATCCGTCGCCGCCAATTCGAGCACGAGCCGCGCCGGCGCGCCCTCCACCTGATCAACCACGAAGGCCTTCTCGACGCGAGCTGGCTTACCAAGATCAATCACAATCCGTGAGCCGCCGGGCATCACCAAGCCGAAACGAAAGGCCTTGATCAAGCCGCGGCCGGTTTCGCCGGCCTTGGACGGCAGTCGAAAGGTAATTTGCGGGACGTCCACGACCACGCGGTAAGGATCGGCAAGTGTAAAAACGTGCAGGTCGATCTTGCGGCTGATATCCATGACGAAACGCGTTTGCGTCTCGTCGCCGCCAAGCCTGACATCGGTCGCAAGCGGAAATGAGTCGGGTGCCGCGAATGCCACCGGCGCCCCAACCGCCCATCCGGCTGCGGCGACCAGTGCGCCGAAAAAGGCCAAGCGCGCGGCTTGGACGACCATCCGCTGCGACCCCATCCCGCCCCTCCTATCCCATTAGACCGGCATAGTTAACCGCGACCTAACCAGGCGGCCAAAAGCCTTGCCAATAAGGCAAAATGCGGCCGAGTTACGGATAGCCTTGCGGGTAAATCCCACAGGCGACTTGCCAATTCGCCGCCTGCGGCCTTAAAGAAGAGCGTGCTGACGGTGAAAAGTTCCGGTTGTGTCCGCGTGACGGCCCCGGCGCGTGCGCCAAGAGTGGTTCCCCAAACGAGATAATGGGAGCCGGGCAAACGCTGCTTTCGATCCGCTGCAGTGCCACGAAGTTCGTGGGGAAGACACTCAAAACGACTGGTCTTCGGCGAACACGGCACTTTTAGGGACGTAAAGCTGTGCCAGGGCCTGTGGGGATGAGGACGGCCAGAACTGTGCGCGCCGCGTGTTGCCAGCGGCAAAGCTGCTGAAACGGCGTCGCGCCGCATCGTAAGCGTCTAGCGAAATCGCGGCCGCGCTCTGCGCTGCCGTATCATCGCGGTTTGGAGTTCATGTTCGAGGCGCAAGTCAAGATTCAATTCGTCAGGCTCGGCAGTGTTCATCGATCGCTCGCCGTCAGCCGGAGTTACTTCGCTTGCGGCGCCCGCAGCCTTCAGGCCGTCCCAGCCACCGAAAATTGGACCGGTATCCGCGCGTCCCGCCGATGCGGCGCGGCGCGAATAGGCAGGCCGGTCCCCATGAGATTTGCCAATGGCCAACAACAAAATGCTTATCGACGCAACCCATCCGGAGGAGACCCGGGTGGTGGTTTTGCGCGGCAATCGCGTCGAAGAATTCGACTTTGAATCTGCGCACCGCAAACAGCTAAGAGGCAACATTTACCTGGCGAAAGTGACGCGCGTCGAGCCGTCGCTGCAGGCCGC
>DASZCJ010000251.1:0-7997 GCA_035943155.1 Xanthobacteraceae bacterium
GGTTGAGACGACGCATGTCGACGCGCGGCAGATCGATGAAGATCTGACGCTATTGTCCCGTTACACCGATTGCATCCGCACTTATTCGATCGAAAACGGGCTCGACCAGGTTCCGGCAATTGCGCAGCGCCACGGCATCAAGGTGATGCAGGGAGTGTGGCTCTCCAACAAGCACCAAAAGAACCGTCATCAGGTGGAAATGGTCGTTGCCCTTGCTAAGAATTTTCCAACCACGATCAGCGCCGTGATCGTCGGCAATGAAGTGCTGTTGCGCGGCGATCTGTCGGTCGGCGATCTTGCGGTCTTTATCCGCGAGATCAAGGCGCAAGTAGCGGTGCCGGTCACATATGCCGATGTGTGGGAACTCTGGCTGCGCTACCGCGACCTGCAAAGCGCGGTCGATTTTGTCACGATCCACATCCTGCCCTATTGGGAGGATTATCCGCTGGCGGCTTCGGTCGCCGCCGCGCATGTCGATGCGATCCGCAAGCAAGTCGCCGCCGCCATTCCCAACAAAGAGATCTTCATCGGCGAGGTCGGCTGGCCGAGCGCAGGGCGCATGCGCGAGGGGGCGCTGCCGTCGCCGTCCAACCAGGCGCGCGTCATTAGCGAAACCATGACGCTCGCCCAGCGCGAGAACTTTCGCGTCAATGTCATCGAAGCGTTCAACCAGCCGTGGAAGCGCTGGCTGGAGGGCGCGACCGGCGGCTATTGGGGGATTTTCGACCGCGCCAGCGGCGCGCCGAAATTTCCGTTCAGCGGCATCGTGTCCGATCATCCGTATTGGCGCTTGCAGGCGCTTGCCGGCATGCTGCTCGCCGCCATCGTATTCGCAAGCGCGTGGTGGGGCGCCGGTGGCAAGCCGGCGGTGTTGCATCTGTGGCCGCGCGTCGCGATCCTCGCTTTCGCTCCGGCGGTGCTGTTCGGCTGGACGCTTGAGCGGATCCCGATCGACAGCTTCAGCTTCGGCACCTGGTTGCGCGCCATCGCTTTCGCCGCGACCGCCGCAACTGCACCGGCGGCGTGCGCCGCCGCCGCCGCCGCGGGCCGCCCGTCGCCGGCATTCGCGAGCCTGCTCGGCGGGCGCCGCCGGGCACGCGACGCAATCGGCGTTTTAGTCGCCGGCAGCCTGATCGCGCTGACGCTGTTGTCGGTCGAGACGGCGCTGGCGCTGGTCTTTGATCCGCGCTACCGCGATCTGCCGTTCGCGCCGCAAAGCGCAGCCGTCTTGGCCTTTCTGATGCTGATGGTTTCGACGCCGCGTCCGGCCGGACAACGCGCGGCCGCCGAGACGCTGGCCGCGGCCGTGCTAGCGGTTGCTGCGGTCTATATCGCCGTCAACGAATCCGTGGCGAATTGGCAAGCGCTCTGGCTGTACGGTGGATTTATCGGGCTCGCCGTCATTCTGCTGCGGGCGCGGGACGCGCCAGACTGAGGATCAGCAAGCCGGCTGCAAGCGCCGAAAGCTCCGGGTTATGCAGCACGATGCCAAAGCCGCCGGCCGCCAGCGCCACTCCAACCAAGACGATCGACGGCCGCAGCAGGTTGAGAAGCGCCGCCGCCACGGCGATGCCGCCAAACACATAACGGCTATACAGCGCGATGGCGACATGGAAGACGGTGCACAGCCAGCTCTTCAAGCCGGCTTGGCAGGCCAATTCCACATTCAGATTCTCGATGGCCATGTAGCGCAGATACATAGCCTCGCCGACCGACAAAAACGCCACGATCAGAAGCCAATTGGTCTGACGTGCGGTCGGCAGAAAGAGTGGGCGGCGCATGGTCGGTGTCAGGTCGCGGCGAGGGGCGGCCAGTATTTATAGCCACAACATAAGCGGAATTTCACGGCTATCCTGCTAAAATCAGCAAAATCGACGATCTGGGGCATTGTTGAGAGAACAATGAAGTCTCGTTCCACCGTAAGCAAGGCTGCGGAGGTTTAATGGCGGCTCGAACGTGTCTGGCGATCGTGCTCGCGGCCGGCCAGGGCACGCGCATGCGTTCGGCGCGGCCCAAGGTGCTCCATGCAATCGCCGGGCGCTCGCTGCTGGCGCATGTATTGGACGCGATCAGCGAAGCCGGCGTGACGGCAACCGCCGTCGTGATTGGTCCGGGCGAGGATGCGGTCGCCGCCGAGGTCAAGCGCCTTTCGCCCAATGCCGAATGTTTCGTCCAGTACGAACGCCGCGGCACCGCGCATGCCGTGCTGGCGGCGCGCGGCGCCATCGAACGTCATCCAGACGATATTCTCATCGCCTATGGCGACACGCCACTCATCCGGCCGGCATCGCTGCTGCGGTTGCGCCATGCGATCGCCGACGACGTGTCGGCCGCCGTGCTCGGCTTTCGCGCCGCCGATGCGTCTGGCTATGGGCGGCTCATCGTCGCGAACGGCGAGCTCATTGCCATTCGCGAGCACGCCGACGCCAGTACCGCCGAGCGCGCCGCCGCGCTCTGCAATGGCGGCACGATGGCGCTTGCCGGCAATGCCGCACTTGCCATCCTGGACCGGATCGGCAACCACAATCGCAAGCACGAGTTTTATCTGACCGATGCGATCGAGATCGCGCACAGCATGTCGCTGCGTGCCGTCGCGATCGAAGTCGAGGAGGACGAGATGCGCGGCATCAATACCAAGAAACAGCTCGCCGAAGCGGAAGCCGTCGCGCAGGCGCGCCTGCGCCAGGCCGCGCTCGACGCCGGCGTCACGCTCATGGCGCCGGACACGGTGTTTCTGAGCGCCGATACCAAATTCGGCCGCGACGTGGTGGTCGAACCTTTTGTGGTGTTCGGCGAGAAGGTCACGGTCGAGGACGGCGCGGTCATTCATTCGTTTTCGCACCTTGCCGGCGCGCATGTCGGCAAGGGCGTTTCGGTCGGCCCGTTCGCGCGGTTGCGGCTGGGCACGCGGCTCGGCGAGGGGGCGCGCATCGGCAATTTCGTCGAAGTCAAAGAAACTGTCGTCGAAGCGGGCGCTAAGGCCAATCACTTGACCTATCTCGGCGACGCTTCGATCGGCGCGAATGCCAATATCGGCGCCGGCACCATCACCTGTAATTACGATGGCGCCGCCAAGCACCGGACCGAAATCGGCCGCGATGCGTTTATCGGTTCGAATTCGGCTTTGGTGGCGCCGGTGCGGATCGGCGAGGGCGCCTATGTCGGCTCCGGCTCGGTGATCACCCAGGACGTGCCGGACGACTCATTGGCGCTGGGCCGCAGCCGGCAAGTCGTTAAGCAAGGCTGGGCGACGCGCTTGCGCGGATTAAAGGCGCTCGGCAAAACCAGGAATCAGTAATCGGAAAACGGTAATCAGATAATGATGGGTTACCGGTCGGTTATCGACGCCCGATTTTTGCTATACCGTCTGATTACCGATTACTGAGTACTGAGTACTGATATCTGATATGTGCGGAATTATTGGAATCATTGGCCGCGAGCCGGCGGCGCCGCAGCTTATCGAGGCGCTCAAGCGCCTCGAATACCGCGGCTATGATTCCGCGGGCGTTGCCACGCTCGAAAGTGGCAAGCTCACGCGCCGGCGCGCCGAGGGAAAGCTGAAGAACCTCGAGAGCCGGCTGGAACGCGAGCCGCTCAAAGGCACGATCGGTATCGGTCACACGCGTTGGGCGACGCACGGCCGCCCGACCGAGAACAACGCGCATCCGCACGCCACCGAAAAAGTGGCCGTGGTGCACAATGGCATCATCGAAAATTTCAGCGAATTGCGGCATGAGCTTGAGGGTAGCGGCGTCAAATTCTCGACCGAAACCGATACCGAGGTCATCGTCCATCTTGTCACCGAAGAAATGAAACGCGGCGCGGCGCCGGTCGCCGCGGTGCAGGCGGTCCTGCCGCGCCTGCGCGGCGCCTTTGCTTTGGCATTTTTGTTCGCCGGCGAAGACAATCTTCTGGTCGGCGCGCGCAAGGGCTCGCCGCTTGCCGTCGGCTTCGGCGAGGGCGCGATGTATGTCGGCTCCGACGCGATCGCGCTCGCGCCGTTTACCGACAAAGTCAGCTATCTCGACGACGGCGATTGGGTGATCGTCACGCGTTCGGGCGCCGAGATCCACGACAGCGCCGGCAAGCTCGCCCAGCGCGCCATGATCAGATCGCAGGCCTCGATGCTGCTCATCGACAAGGGTAACCATCGGCATTTCATGGCGAAGGAAATCCACGAGCAGCCGGAGGTGGTCGGCCACACGCTCGCCAATTATCTCGACATGGCAGCGGCGCGGGTGCAGTTGCCGATGCAATTGCCGTTCGACTTTCGCGCGCTCAATCGCATTTCAATCGCCGCCTGCGGCACCGCTTATTATGCCGGCATGGTCGCGCGTTACTGGTTCGAGCAGTTTGCGCATCTACCCGTCGAGGTCGACATCGCCTCGGAATTCCGTTACCGCGACGTGCCGCTTGCGCCCGGCAATCTCGCCATCTGCGTTTCGCAGTCGGGCGAGACCGCCGACACGCTTGCGTGCCTGCGCTACGCCCGCGCACACAAGCAGCACGTGCTCTCGATCGTGAACGTGCCGACCTCGAGCATCGCACGCGAGAGCGACGTGGTGATGCCGACGCTTGCCGGTCCGGAAATCGGCGTCGCCTCGACCAAGGCTTTTACCTGTCAATTGTCCGCCTTGGCCTGTCTCGCCATCGCCGCCGGCCGCGCGCGGGGCGTGTTGAATGAAAGCGACGAGAAGACGCTGGCGCAAGGTCTGATCGAGATGCCGCGCCGATTGAACGAAGCCTTGGCGCTCGAACCGCAACTCGAGCACTTGGCGCGCGATCTCGCCAAAGCGCGCGACGTGCTTTATCTGGGCCGCGGCACGAGTTTTCCAATCGCACTCGAAGGTGCGCTGAAGCTGAAGGAAATTTCCTACATCCACGCCGAAGGTTATGCTGCCGGCGAGCTCAAGCACGGGCCGATCGCACTCGTCGACGAGAACATGCCGGTGATCGTCATCGCCCCGCACGACAAGGTGTTCGAAAAAACGTTTTCCAACCTGCAGGAGGTCGCCGCCCGCGGCGGCCGGCTGATCGTGATGACCGATGCGCAAGGCGCGCGCGCCGCCGGCAGCCATGCGATGGTGACGCTCACGCTGCCAACGGTGCACCCCGCGCTGGCGCCGATCATCTACGCAATTCCGGTTCAGCTCCTCGCCTATCACACTGCGGTGCTGATGGGGACCGACGTCGATCAGCCGCGCAATCTGGCGAAGTCGGTGACCGTTGAGTAAGCGCAGGTGGCAACGTCATGGCCGGACTTGTTCCGGCCATCCACGCCTTTGCTCCAGCGCAGGAGGCGAGCCGTTCTGCGAACGGCTATGCGCGGGCATGACGGCAGCCGTGCAAATGCGCGGCGCGGCGTATATATCTTCTTGCTCCGAAGAAGCGATGCGGCCCTACCCGTTGCGGCCTTGATCAATGACAGACAATAACCAAAGCACGGGCGCCGCCAGCGCGGTCAAATCGTCGCCCGGCATCGCAAGTCGCATTCGCACCTACTTCCTCACCGGCTTGATTGTCGCCGGACCGGTCGCGATCACGCTGTGGCTGATCTGGTGGTTTGTCACCTGGGTCGACGGCTTGGTGCGGCCGTTTATTCCGCGCGCCTACCGGCCGGAGACTTATTTGCCGGTGGAAATTCCCGGGCTCGGACTGATCATCGCCTTCGTCGCGCTGACGCTCCTGGGTTTTCTCACCGCCAACCTAATCGGCCGCAAGCTCGTCGATTTCGGCGAAGGCCTTTTGAACCGCATGCCGATCGTGCGGCCGATCTATCGCACCGCCAAGCAAATCTTCCAGACGCTGTTTTCGAAATCGGAATCGAGCTTCCGCCGCGTCGCTCTCGTCGAATTTCCATCGCCTGGAATGTGGTCGCTGGTTTTTCTCACCCAATCGCCGACCGCGGAAATCGCCGGCCGGCTGCCGGCGAGCGAGTACGTTTCCGCCTTCATGCCGTGCACGCCCAATCCGACCACGGGTTTTTTCTTCTACGTGCCCAAAGGTGACGTGATCGAGCTCGACATCACGGTCGAACAGGCGATGACCGTGATCATGTCGGCCGGCATCGTCCAGCCCACCGGTGATGCGCAAGCGCAGAGCAAGCTCGCCGCACTCGCCGAAACCGCACGCGCCGCACAAGTCGCGCGCAAGGCCGAGCCGAGCGCCGCGAAGTAGTTGTCGTCAACTCTCATCCCGACCTTCTCCCCGCAAGCGGGGAGAAGGGGGTCCTGGCGTCACCCCGCGCCGATCATGCGGACCGCTTCGTCGCGCGCGAACAGATAAAGCAATTGCCGCAACGCCGCCCCGCGCGGCGATTGCAGTTTCGGATCGCGCGTCAGCATTAGCGCCGCATCGTCGCGCGCCGCCGGCAATAAAGCGGCGTGCACGTCGATGCGCGCAATGGCAAAGCCCGGCATGCCGCTTTGCCGCACGCCGAGCACGTCGCCTTGACCGCGCAGACGCAAATCCTCCTCGGCGATGCGGAAGCCGTCGTCGGTTTCGCGCAGGATCGCGAGCCGGGCCTTGGCGGTCGGCCCGAGCGGCGCTTTGTAAAGGAGGATGCAGCTCGAGCGTTCGGCGCCGCGGCCGATGCGCCCGCGCAATTGATGCAGCTGGGCAAGGCCGAAGCGTTCGGCATGCTCGATCACCATCACGCTTGCTTGCGGCACGTCGACGCCGACTTCGATCACGGTGGTCGCCACCAGAAGCCGCGTTTCGGCTTTGGCGAAGCGCTCCATGGCGCGATCTTTGTCCGGCCCGCGCATGCGGCCGTGCACGAGATCGACGGCGGCGCCGAAGCGTTGCCGCAGCATTGTGCAACGTTCCTCGGCGGCGGCGACATCGAGGCTTTCGTATTCCTCGACCAGCGGGCAGACCCAATAGACCTGGCGGCCTCCTTTCAGCGCCCGCGCGACCGCCTCGGTGACTTCGGCAAGACGCTCAAGCGGGACCGCGCGGGTATCGATTTTCTGCCGGCCGGCCGGCTTCTCGCGCAGCTCCGAGACATCCATGTCGCCGAAATAGGTCAGCACCAGCGTGCGCGGGATCGGCGTCGCGGTGAGCACGAGGAGATCGACGGCCTCGCCTTTGCGCGCCAAGGCGAGCCGCTGATGCACACCGAAGCGATGCTGCTCGTCGACGATCGCCAGCGCGAGATCGTGGAAGGCGACTTGTTCCTGAAACAGCGCATGCGTGCCGAGGATGAGATCGATCTCGCCGATATCGAGCGCGGTGAGAATATCCTCGCGCTCGCGCCCGCGCTCACGGCCGGTCAGGATCGCGAGCCGAATGCCGGCGGCGCGCGCCAGCGGCGCGATGGTGGCGAAATGCTGCCGCGCCAGGATTTCGGTCGGCGCCATGAACGCCGCTTGCCGGCCGGCTTCGATCACATTGGCGGCGGCGAGGAGCGCGACCACGGTCTTGCCCGAGCCGACATCGCCGTGCAGGAGCCGTAGCATGCGTTGCGGCTGCGCCAGATCGGCGACGATGTCGGTCACCGCGCGCTGCTGCGAGGGCGTGAGCGCATAGGGGAGCGCCGCGATAATGCGCCCGCGCAGCCGGCCCTCGGCGGCGCTGCCGCGCCCGCCGCGATTGCGCATATGGGCGCGCAGCAAAGCGAGCGCGAGCTGCCCGGCGAGAAGTTCGTCATAGGCAAGCCGCGACCAGGCCGCGCCTTGCGGCCGCAGATCGTCGAGCGAAGCCGGCCGATGCACCGTGCGCAGCGCCGCGGCAAAGCCCGGCGAGCCATTGCGCGACAGCCAATCGCGATCTTGCCATTCGCTCAGCGCCGGCAGCCGTTCCAAAGCGAGCTCGATCGCCTTGCGCACGTGATTGGGATGCAGCCCTTCGGTCAGCGGATAGACCGGATCGATAAGCGGTAGATTTTTAAATCCTTCCGCATCGACCACGCGATCGGGATGCACCATCTGCAAGTGGCCGTCATAGAGCGTCGCGGTGCCCGAGACGTAGCGGACTTCGCCGACCGGAAATTGCTT
>DASZCJ010000252.1:0-3094 GCA_035943155.1 Xanthobacteraceae bacterium
CTATTGCATGCTGCTGCCGGGGCCCGAAGCGCAGCAGCTTGCAACCTATATCGGCTGGCTGATGCATCGCACGCTCGGCGGCATCATGGCCGGCGTGCTTTTTATCATTCCCGGCATCATCGCCATCATGGCGCTGAGCTACGTCTATGCCGCTTACGGCAACGTGCCGATCGTCACGGCATTGTTCTTTGGATTGAAGGCTGCCGTGCTTGCCATTGTGCTCGAGGCGCTCCTTCGTATCGGCAGACGCGCGCTGAAGAATCGGTTGATGGTGGTGCTGGCGGCGCTGGCATTCGTCGCGATTTTCTTTCTTGCCGTGCCATTTCCGATCATCATCATTGCCGCCGCATTTGTCGGTTTCCTCGCGCAACGGTTCAAGCTCGCCGAATTCCAGAACAGTGCTGCGCATACGCCCGGCGGCACCGCCAAGTCGGACACCGCGGGCAGCTTGCTCGGCGAAGAGCCGCCGCCGCATGCCCGGCCGGCGCCGCAACGCGCAATCGCGGTGGCAGCGATCTGGCTCGCGCTCTGGCTCATACCGGTGATTGCGCTTCTTTTAGGCCGCGGCAGCGCCGACATATTCAGTCAGATCGCGGTCTTTTTCAGCAAGATGGCAGTGGTCACGTTCGGCGGCGCCTATGCGGTACTGGCCTATGTAGCGCAGCAGGCGGTCGAGACTCACGGCTGGCTCAAGCCCGGCGAGATGCTCGACGGTCTCGGCATGGCGGAAACGACGCCGGGCCCATTGATCATGGTGCTGCAATTCGTGGGCTTCATGGCCGCTTATCGCAATCCCGGTTCGCTGGCGTCGATGCTCGCCGGGACGTTCGGCGGATTACTGGCGACCTGGGTCACGTTCACGCCGTGCTTTCTTTGGATCTTCCTCGGCGCGCCATTTATCGAAAGGCTGCGCGGCAATGCGGGTTTGAACGCCGCCTTTTCCGCAATCACGGCGGCAGTCGTCGGCGTCATTCTCAACCTTGCGATCTGGTTTGCCGTGCACAGCATCTTTCATGTCACGGTACCGGTCCATGCATTCCCGCTCTCGTTCGACGCGCCAGTCTTGACCAGCGTCGATCCGTGGGCGCTGGCGCTCACGCTGGCAGCGGCAATCGCCATCTTCCGCTTCAAGGCCGGAATGATTGCGACGCTTGGGGCGTGCTGCGCTACAGGAATCGTTCTCTATCTCCTCGGTGCGATATGACGCGATCGTTCTGTGCGCCGTTGCCGTCATGATCCGAAAGAAAGTGGTGCCAAAGGTCGCGACAAATTTGCTTCTGCTCTATGCCGCGCGCGCCTTGCGCGGCTTCGGCGACGGCTTCGCGGTCATCGTTTTGCCGGTCTATCTGGCGGCGATCGGCTTTGACGCAGCAAAAATCGGATTGGTTGCCGCCGCAGCTTTGCTGGGAACGGCCGTCCTTACGCTTGCCGTCGGACTGATTGCGCCGCGCCGCGATCTTAGAAATTTATTGATCGCGGGTGCGGTCGTGATGGTCGGTACCGGCTTGGCCTTCCCGGCTTTCGAGCAAATCGGCTTCGTTCTCGCAGTGGCGTTTTTCGGCACTGTGAATCCTTCGACCGGCGACATCGGCGTACTTATCCCGATCGAACATGCCGCGCTCGCGCAAGGCGCAGCGGATCACGAGCGCACGCGCGTTTTCGCGCGCTATAGCTTGATCGGTGCACTATCGATGGCTGGCGGCGCGTTGGCGGCTGCAATTCCGGACCTGTTGACGCGCGCCGGGATCGGCGAGCTGAGCGCGCTCCGAGCAATGTTCTATGGCTATGCAGTACTCGGCGCCGCCAGTGCCGTGATCTACCTTTATTTGCCGCGCGGAAATTTCGAGCAGAGCTCGACCACGGCGCCGTTAAATGCGTCGCGTGGTGTCGTCTACAAACTGGCCGCCCTTTTCAGCCTCGATGCATTCGCCGGCGGATTCATCGTCCAATCGTTGCTTGCGGTGTGGCTGTTCGAGCGATTTGAAATGTCGCTCGCCGCCGCCAGCCTGTTCTTTTTCTGGTCCAGCGTGTTCAGCGCTTTTTCTTATCCGGTGGCTGCCAAAATCGCGCAGCGCATCGGGTTGGTGAATACGATGGTCTTCACGCACGTCCCGTCGAGCGTTTTCCTCATCCTCGCCGCAGTGTCGCCGAACTTGACCGCTGCGCTCATCCTTCTGCTGTTGCGATCGGCGCTGTCGCAAATGGATGTGCCGACCCGCAGCTCCTATGTGATGGCCGTCGTGACCCCGCCGGAGCGGCCGGCCGCGGCAAGCGTCACTGCGGTCCCGCGCAGCCTTGCCTCTGCACTCAGCCCGGCCCTTGCCGGCATACTGCTGTCCGGCCCATTCCTCGGCGCCCCGCTGATCATCTGTGGCACCCTGAAAATCCTGTACGACGCGGGGCTTTTGTTCATGTTTCGGCACATCAAGCCGCCGGAGGAAGTCCGCGTCCCGCCCTAGCGCCACGCCACCATTGGCCGGCCGCAATTATGCGCAGAAACGCTCGACCTTTCGCCCGTTGTCGATTCTAGTGGGTGTCCTTGCGAATCAGCGGTGGGCGCAGCCATGGCGAAGCACGTCGCCGTTTTGATGGGGGGCTGGTCGGCTGAGCGCGAGATTTCGCTGCGCTCCGGCAAGGCCTGTGCCGAGGCCCTGGTTCGCCGGGGCTATCGGGTCACTTCGCTCGATGTGACGCCTGATATTGCCGCTGCGCTGACCGCCACCAAGCCCGACGTGGCGCTCAACGTGTTGCACGGCCGCCCCGGCGAGGACGGCACGCTGCAAGGTCTCCTGGAGGTTCTAAGCATTCCCTACAGCCATTCCGGCGTGCTGGCGTCCGCGCTTGCCATGCAGAAGAACTACGCCAAGGCGCTGTTTAGCGCTTACGGCATCCCGGTCGCCGAGGATCGGGTGGTGTCGCGCTTCGAAGCGGCCAAGAGCCACGTCTTGCCGCCACCCTATGTGATTAAGCCGATCGCCGAGGGCTCGAGCGTCGGGGTTTTCATCGTCACCCAAGAGCATCCGCACCCGCCTCAGGAACTCTACCGTGACGACTGGCCGTTCGGCGATACGGTCATGGTCGAGCGCTACGTTCC
>DASZCJ010000253.1:0-6941 GCA_035943155.1 Xanthobacteraceae bacterium
GATTTCAAGGTCGCGCTAGGTTCGGTGGTGGCAACCTCACGGCCCTTGGCCGCGAGAATAATACTGACAGTCATCGGACCCTCCCTAAACCTCGCTTTGCCGGCCATTTGCGACAACCGGCCACCGCGAGACTAATAAGGCTAATGTTCCTGGGCTGTGTACGGTTCCACAGATCACCGGCCGCTGCATGCTGCGGCGCGCCGGGCGCGATGCCAAAATGCTTTCGAAATCGGAATTAAATGCTTGGTTGCGCGGGGGATTCCACTGGCGGCCGCGCCGGATCGAAAGCGGCGAATAAAATCAGGCCGGCAAAGAACCCGCCGACATGGGCTTGCCAGGCGATTTGCTGTCCCGCGTCTGTGCCGAAGGAGATTGTGCCGAACCCGAACAGCGCGTTGAGGCCGATCCAAGTGGCGAGAAAGAGCAGGAAGCGCCGATCGCGCAGCGTCGCGCCGAGTGGTTGTGCCGGCAAGTGATGCAGACCACCGGGATCACGGAAAAAGCCGACCCGCCCTTCCCGCTGAAAGATAAAGCGCATCGAGCCTGCCATGGCGCCTGAAATCGCCGCGGATGCGCCAATCATCGGCTCGACTGCGCCGATATGGCTGACAAGGTGCGCCATCGCCCCAATCGCCGCCGTCGTCAGCATGAACAGACCATAGCGCCAGACGCCGAACCGGCGCGCCAGCGCGCTGCCAAACGGGATCAGCCAAGCCAAGTTGAGCCCCAAATGGGTCCAGTCCGCGTGGATGAAGGCGTAGGTGAAAAAGGTCCACAGGTCGGCGGCAAAACCGCCCGGAAGGGCTGCACCCAAAACAGCTTCGCCGCCATAGCGCGCTGGAATAAACCCGAACGTCAGAACGAATTCGAAGTCCTGCTGATCGCTTAGAAGTAAAACGCGCACGGCATGGACGAGCACAAGCACGCCAACGGTCGCAACGACCGCCGCCGGAATGTTGAAGATCGGCTCTGCGGGTTTGGGCTCGGACTGTTCGCTCAAAGTGACCCCTGCCGGCCGAGATAAACTGCCGCGCCGCCAGGAACAAGGGACTGCGCGCACAGGCGGGCCGTTTTTCAGCGCTAGGCGCGATGAGATTCCATCGAATCGCCATCCCGCTCCGGCTTTTTATTTGCGCATGATCTTTTCCGAAAACCGGCTACCACTTTTCGGGATCATGCGTGAAAAACAAAAGGGAGGACCATTGTCTCCCTATTGCAGCCTTGCGGCCTTTGCGGCTTACCGCAATCGACGCCGAGTTCGTGCTTTCGGAAAAACTTTTCACACGCCTCGGCGCGGTCACGCCCCTTCGCTCCCCTATTCGTGACGCCACCGTAGGCGGCGAGCCAACGGCCGCCAATCGCAACGTTCGATTAGGCTTAATGACCGTCAACGCTAATTGTGCGCCGAGGAGAATCCGTTTCACTTGGAGCCGCTGCGCATCAAAAATCGGACAAAAACTCGATCAGCGGCGATGAATCACGCTGCGGAGTTGAGCTTTTCTCCGCAGCGACTCGCGGCGTTTTAATTAAAATTGATTCGCTCAACTTAGCCGCGCCGCAAAAGCTTTGTGCGAACCGTGACCCCAAGAATAAGGGAAGGGGTCACAATGAATTGCGTCACAGGAGGCATTGGCAGGCGTCGTGCAGCCGCGGGCGTCGTTCTGTTGACGTCGCTCGCGGCACTGCTCGCCGCGCCAACGGCCAGCATGGCGCAGGAGCGTGCGGCATTTATCGCCGTCGGCGCCGTCACCGCACCGCCCATCGGCTGGGCCGAATTTTGCATCGAGTACGCGCCCGAATGCGACACAAGAGCTTCGCTGCCGCGCGACGTTGCCCTGTCGACGCGCGCTTGGGTCGAACTCAAGCGCATCAATGTTGCAGTCAACACATCCGTCAAACCGATGACCGATATGGATCATTGGGGTGTCGTCGAACGCTGGAATTATCCTGACGACGGTTACGGCGACTGCGAGGACTACGCATTGCAGAAGCGCAAGCTCTTGATGGCGGCCGGCTGGCCGCGCGAGGCGCTGCTGATGACGGTCGTGCGCGATCAGAACGGCGATGGCCACGCCATCCTTACCGTCAAAACCGATAGAGGCGAGTACGTCCTCGACAATCAGACCAACGACGTTTTGCTGTGGGCGGACACCGGCTACCGCTTCGTGAAGCGCCAGTCGCAATCCGATCCGAACGTTTGGGTTTCGCTCGGCGAGCCGCGTGCGGCGCCAGCCACTGCCTCGTCACGCTGAATCAACGACAAAAGGAAACGCGCTCCCGGTCACGTCCCCACCCCTCCCCGTCCCCGACCGGGTTCGCGGCGGCCGGCTCTCCCCCCAGGACCCGGCCGCAACTTTTTGAAGCCAGCTGAGAAACCCCGGCACTTTTAGCTAATTGCAGCGTTGATACTGCGGTCATTGGACGTGGTTCAATTTCGGGGAGGCAAAGCAATGCGAAATAAAAGTCTCGTCATATTAATGGCCATTGCAGCGCTGGGCGTAAGTTCGACCGCTATGGCTCGTGGTGGTGGCGGCGGCGGATCAGGCGGCGGCCATTCTGGTCACGCTGGTCACGCCGGTCACTTCGCTCGTCCGTTTCAGCGAAATCAGGTCTTGCTTGGCGGCTGGGGCTGGGGCTAGGCGGCTACAGTAACAACACTGCCATCGCAGCTTATCTGCAGCCTCTATCCGCTGCAGAGGTGACTGGCTCAGTTGCCCGTGCACCGTGCCATTGGAATGAGGATACGTTTTCTGTCCCATCCTCAGCGGGCGGGAAACGGCCAATATCGATTGTAAGTTGCCGTTGAGGCGAATTTGGCCCCTCGTGGACCTGACCATCCCGCCGGTGATCTTTCGCTGCGCCATCATCAGCGGCATGACGGCTGCGATTTGCGAATATGGCTTCGCCCGCATTAAGTGCCCGAGAGGCCGTTGCGGACATTTTCGCCTTCTGCAATATTGAACACGGGCGGCAAGGAACCATTGACATGAACAACGCAACAGTTGGATTTGACATCGCCGAAGAAGATATCCTCAGCTACGAAGTCTCCGATGAGGCTATAGAAAGCGCGGCATGCTCACTGCGAGACAAGCCGGGAAGTGCGACGATTTCTTTCTGTAGCGGCTTAGATTCTTGTCCGTCTTGAACAGATGGACTGGCTTTTCTAGGTTCGTCAACTTGTAATTTTCAATAAATGAGCCCTTCGCCTTGTTCGGGCTCGTGAACCTCTAAGCCCCGCTGCCAATCCTGCAGCGGGGTTTACGTTTTTTCGATCCTGTGCGGACTGCGCCCGTTGTTATCACCGTTGTAAACTTAGCTGCGGCGACCGTCGCCGTTATGGGCGGGCTTACTCCCCGCCGCCGACCTAACCGACCGGCTTTAAGTTCTTCGCGTATTGTTTAAAGCGCCGCACGTAAATGTCGGCTGCTGCGGCAATCCCTTTGATGGCGGCCTCATCAAGGGTGCGCACCGCGCGAGCCGGCGCGCCGACGATGAGCGATTTGTCCGGGAAGCTCTTGCCTTCGGTGATGAGCGCGCCAGCGCCGACCAGGCAATTTTCGCCGATACGCGCCCCGTTGAGCAGGATCGCGCCCATGCCGATCAAACTGTTGGCGCCGATAGTGCAGCCATGCAGGATGACATTGTGGCCGATCACGCAATCGGGCCCGATGGTCATTGGAAATCCGGGATCGGTATGTAACGTGGCATTGTCCTGAATCTGCGAGCGTTCGCCGAGCTCGATCCACTCATTGTCGCCGCGTAACACCGCGCCGAACCAGACGCTGGCGTCGGTTTTAAGCCGGACTTTGCCGATCAGCGTCGCGCTCGGCGCGATCCAATAACGTCCGCTTTCCGGAAATTCCGGGCGCATTCCATCGAGTTCATAAATCATGGCGGTTCCGTGGTCGCGCGGCGGGCAAGCCAACCCAGTTTTGCTGTGCAAATGCAAAACGATTGCAGATGGCAGCGCCTGCCGCTACCAAAATAGCATAAGGCCAGCAATTCCCGGTTCCGTCTTGGAGTTTGCCTCATGACCTTGCGCGGCTTTGCCCTCAGCGCAACCTTTGCGCTCGTTGTAGCTCTCCTATCCGTCCTCCAAGCCCAGGCGCTCAATATCGTGGCGATCGGCGCCAGCAACACATCGGGCTTGGGCGTCGGCGCACAGAATGCCTATCCGGCGCTGCTCGAGGCGCTGTTGCGCAAAAAAGGCATCGACGCCCATGTCATCAATGCCGGGCAGAACGGCGATGTCACCGCCGGCATGCGCAACCGCCTCGATGCCGCCGTACCGAAGGGTACCGACATCGTCATTTTACAGCCAGGCGGTAACGATCTGCGGTTCTTCGGCAGCAGGCAGGCTCGCGCAGCTAATGTCGAGGCGATGAGGCAGCGTCTGCACGCGCGCGGCATCCGCGTCATCGTCTACGATCCGGACCCGGTGCCGCGCGACTTTTATCTATGGGACGGCATTCACTTTAACGCCGCCGCGCACGCCAAAATCGCGGCAACCTTGGCGGCGCAAATCATCGCGACGGTAAAGTCCGCGCCCGAAAAACCCACAACGGCCAAGCAAACCGCGGCGCCGCCGGCTGCAAGCAAGCCTTAGTAAGCCCATGCGATACTGGGCGTGTTGATTCGCGCGGAGCCGGCAGCCGCATGACTGCGCATGTTATCCCAAGAACTGCCATCCCAAGACCAATGGCAAAAGCGCGCCGTCGTCACGGCGCCGTGCTCACTTGGCCTTTTGCCTTCATCGCGCTTGTGGCCGCCACCGCGGCGGCGTTCGTTTCCTATGTGTTATGGCCGAGCTGGCCGAGCGAGCCGGTCGCAATCGACGCGCCGGCGCTGCCGATCACCATCGCCGGCGTTTTGTTCGAAATTCCACCGGCGGCCATACGCGAAACCGTGCAGCGCCATCCTGGAGCGCACGAGCGCGTCGATCTGGTGTTTTCCTGGCCGGCGCTGTCGCCGCCACCCACCACCAACGGGCCGCGCGCTAAACCGCCGGTCACTGCCGAGAACGCGATCGCCGCCGTCAGCGACGCCGAAAACGATCGGTTATTCATGACGATTGCCGGACTGGGCGGTGTGCTGGCGCCGCTCGAGCGGCTGCGAACGATTTATCCGCGCTATGTCGCGGCCCAAGCGAGTGCCGGTGCGGACGGCCTCGCCATTCTGCCGTTCCGTGGCAGCACACCCTATGACGGCGAAGACCTGGTCTATGTCGGAAATAACCCCGAGGAGTTTTTTGCCCGCTGCACGCGCCAGATCGGCGCCGTGCGCGGCACCTGCATCAGCGAGCGCACAATGGACGGCGCCCAAATTGCCATCCGCTTTCCACGCGATTGGCTCAACGATTGGCGAGGTGTCGCCGCAGGTTTCGACCGCCTGGCGGCGCAACTGCATCGCGAGCGACGATGATGGCGACTATTCGAGATCGGTGCCGAGAATGGCCATCTGAAAATTGTAAGAGCGCTCGTCGTCCTCATCGTCGACGAACAACACGCCAATGAACTCGTCGCCGACATAGACCTCGGCCGAATCTTCTTTCTTCGGCCGCGGAACCACGCGGATACGGGCATTACCGAAGAGCTTTTTTAGGTAAGCGTCGAGTTTACGCACTTCCTGGACATCCACCGCATGTCTCCCCACCAATTTGCGAAAGCTCATTGTGAGCTTTGGCGAGTTTCGTAAATTAACCTGATGCAAAATCGCCGCCCCGCATAAGGCGCGCGGCTAAAGGCGGCGATCACCCGTCATAACTCATCCTGAAACATTTGGTCCATCGAACGCGCGGGTTCGGGACAGCCGGCAACGCCGATTACTTTCGCCGGCACGCCGGCAACGGTGACATTGTTCGGCACCGGCTTGATAACGACCGAGCCGGCGGCGATGCGAGCGCAATGTCCCACTTCGATATTGCCGAGGATTTTGGCGCCGGCGCCGATCATCACGCCATAACGAATTTTCGGATGCCGGTCGCCGGCCTCTTTGCCGGTACCGCCGAGCGTCACGTCGTGCAGCATGGAGACGTCGTCATCGATCACTGCCGTCTCGCCGACGACGAGCCCGGTGGCATGGTCCAAGAAAATCCCTCGCCCGATCTTGGCCGCCGGATGAATATCGCATTGAAACACTGCGGACGAACGGCTTTGCAGATAAAGCGCGAAATCGTGCCGCCCCTTGCTCCATAGCCAGTGCGCTAAGCGATAGGTTTGGATGGCGTGGAAGCCCTTGTAGTAGAGCACCGGCTCGATCAGGCGATGGGTGGCGGGATCGCGATCCGCCGTCGCCATGATGTCGGCGCGGAAGGCCTCGCCGATCGTCGGAACATTCTCAAGCGCGTCAGCGTAGGCTTGGCGGATCAATTCCCCGGACAATGTCGGATGATCGATAAGGCCGGCCAAGCGATAGCCGATCGCCGCTTCGAGTGTGTTGTGGTGGAGCACCGTCGAGTAGATGAACGTCGCGAGCTCCGGTTCGCGTCGCACGCTGTCTTCGGCCTCGCGCCGAATGCGCCCCCAGACCGGATCGAGCTTGTCGAGGGCCGGCTTCGCCTGATGCTGCGCCATTGCAAAGTCTCCAGGAACTGGCGGGACCTTCTACCATATTGGGCAACGACCTGCGCAAACCAAGAGGATCGTTATGGGCCAATGACTTATATAACAAGTTCAATGGCCTAGTTAGGGTCGGTTGGTGAGGAAGTCGAGCACGGCCGACTTAAACAGCCGGTCGCCGACCGCCAGCATGTGGTCTCGACCGGGGATCACGAGAGCCAGGGCGCCGGGGACAAGGACGGCGAGCGCTTCTGGCGAGCCTGCGACTTGGTCCTTGTCCCCGACCGCCACCAACAACGGCACTGTGATCCGGCCAACTTCGGCGCCGCTGAGTGTCTGGCGCGAACCGCGCATGCAGGCGGCGAGAGCATGCAAATCCGATTT
>DASZCJ010000254.1:0-4890 GCA_035943155.1 Xanthobacteraceae bacterium
CAAGGGCTCGAAGCCTGCAACGGCTGGACCTATTGGCACGTCGAAACCCCGCAGGGCTTGACCCTGATCGACGTGTTGCGCGCCCAAGTCCGCGCCGAAATGGGCACCCCACAACCGAACTGATTGGCCGAGGCTGGCCGGCGAGCGCGCTATGGCCCGCCAAGCGCCGCGCTAAGGCCATGCGCCACGACTTTACGCATGACGCTTGGCAGCGGCTCGTCGGCAAGTCGCGCAATCGCAACCCAGCGCGCGCCATCCGGCGCCTTCGCCTTGCGCGCAACTTCGGTGCGATAGACCGTCAGCTCGAGCGGAAAATGCGTAAAGACGTGGCGCACTACGCCGGTGAGCTTTCGCCATGTCATCGGTTTTTGAGCGCCGAACCGCGGTGCCCCACGCAACGCTTTTTCCGCATCGAAATCTGCCATCCACTCCGTTGTCGGCACCTCGGCCATACCGCCGAGAAGCCCGCGCGCCGGGCGCGTGCGCAGGAGCACGCAATCGTCCGCGCGCCGCGCCAGGAAAGCGGCGCCGCGGCGCAGCTGGCCTTCGCGCTTAGGCGCGCGGCGCGGAAACAGCTCGGCTTCGCCGCGCGCACACGCGGCGCATGTCGCATTCCACGGGCAGAGCGCACAGGCCGGCTTCTTCGGCGTACAGATCGTGGCGCCGAGATCCATCATTGCTTGGGCAAAATCCCCGGCGCGCTGCGGCGGCGTCAGCGCGCGAGCGCGCCGTGCAATTTCCACTTTGCCGGCGGGTAGCGATAGCGGCAGCGCATAGAGCCGTGCAATGACGCGTTCAATATTGCCGTCTACCGGCGTTGCAATTTGGTCAAAGGCGATCGCGGCGATGGCAGCGGCCGTATAGCCGCCGATGCCGGGAAGTTCACGCAGCGCGGATTCGCTCGCCGGGAATTCGCCGCCGTGCTGCGCAACGAGCGCACGCGCGCAGGCATGCATGTTACGGGCGCGCGCATAATAGCCGAGGCCCGCCCATGCGGTGAGGACCTCCTCAAGCGAGGCCGCAGCAAGCGCCGGCAGATCGGGCCAGGAGCGCAGAAAGCGCGTGTAATACGGCGCAACCGCTTTCACTGTGGTCTGCTGCAGCATGATCTCGGACAGCCAGACCCGGTACGGATCGGCGCGTTCTCCCGGCCGCGCGCGCCACGGCAATGCCCGGCGATGCCGGTCGTACCAGGCCAGCAGGTCGGCGGCTTCTGGCGCTGATCTTTTTGCCCGGGCTGCAACCGGATGCAGGGGTGAAGGCTTCTTCCGGCCCTGCTTCGCTGCTAGCGTCATGCGTGACGGATGACAGAGCGCCGCGTGATGAACAAGCCCACCATCAATAGCAAGCCATGAACAAGGCTTCGCGTTCTTCGGCCAAGCCGCTGCGCGATCTTGTCGGCAAGATCGTGGGCGACGCCTTCGCGCGGCAGGGCTTCGCCTCGACGGAACTGGTGACGCGGTGGGCGGATATTGTCGGCGCCGAAATCGCCGCCTGTAGCGAACCGATCAAGCTCAATTGGCCGCGGCGGACCGCGGCCGAAGAGGGCGAAACGGCCACGCTCGTGCTCCGCGTCGAGGGGCCGGCCGCAATCGAAATCCAGCACCTCAACGAGCTGATCTGCGAGCGCGTCAACCGGTTCCTGGGCTGGCGCGCGGTTGGCCGGTTGGCGCTGCGCCAAGCGCCGCTGCGGCACCGGCAAAATCCAACGGCGGTCCGCGCCGACCCGGCTGCCGCGGCGCGCATCGCCGAAGGATTGTCCGACGTCAAAGACGATGAGTTAAAACAGGCCCTGGCGCGACTCGGGGCCGCCATCAAGCGCGGCTAAGGCTCCCCTTTAGCTCCCCTTGGCGCGCTGGCGCGCTAATGCCACATTGCTCCTGCAACAACTGCTGCACGACATCGAAATCGAAATTCGCTATTGCGGAGCTAGCTTTGTCACTTACTCGCCGTGAATTCCTCGCCTCGAGCGTACCGTTGGCCCTCGCCTTTGCCGGGTTTGCCGGCGCCCTTCTGCCGCCGCTCGTGCGCCCGGCCTGGGCCGATGACACCCCCTCACCCGCCGATTTGGCGAATGCCGGCCCGGACGGTGACATCACGCTGGGCTCGGACAAGGCGCCGGTGACCGTTATCGAATATGCTTCGATGACGTGCCCGCATTGCGCGCACTTCGCCGAAACCACGTTCCCCGAACTGCAAAAGCGCTACATCGATACCGGCAAGGTGCGCTACACGCTGCGCCCATTCCCGCTCGATGCGCTCTCAGCCGCCGGATTCATGCTGGCGCGGTGCGGAGGCAAAGACAAATACATGCCGATCGTCGAAACCCTGTTCGCCAAGCAGGCCGACTGGATCGTCAAGGAGCCTTTGCCGCCGCTAAAGGACATCGCCAAGCAATTCGGCATTACCGAGGGCGAGTTCAACGATTGCCTGGCGAATCAGAAGCTGCTCGACAGCATCCAAGCGGTGCGTGACCATGCCGCGCAGAAGCTTGGGGTCAATTCGACGCCAACTTTTTTTGTCAACGGCAAGAAGATGGTCGGCGACATTTCCATCGACCAAATGGCCAAAGAGATCGACACCTATCTCAAGGCTGGATAAGGGTTTTTTGCGCCGGCCCAAAGCGCCGAAACCACGCGCAGATGGCCGGCCGTAGGCGCTCCCCCGACGCAAAAGTCTGGATAAAGTGGTCCGCCCTGGTTGCGCTCCGATTGGCGAAGATTCATTCTCCGCGCCGATGCGGCACTCTCCCGCGCCCAGCTTACGCTCGCGGCGTGAACCTTTGGGGATTCGCTGCGCCGCCTCTGGGGTCTAGGGAGAGGGACACAAAAAGATAATGAAGCTCACGCGGCTGCGCCTGATCGGCTTCAAATCCTTTGTCGAACCGACCGACTTTGCGATCGAGCCCGGCCTGACCGGGGTCGTCGGCCCGAACGGCTGCGGCAAGTCAAACCTGGTCGAGGCCGTGCGCTGGGTCATGGGCGAGGCCTCCTACAAGGCGATGCGCGCGGCGGAGATGGATGATGTCATCTTCTCCGGCAATTCCGAGCGGCCGTCGCGCAACCATGCCGAGGTCTCGGTCCTGGTAGACAACAACGACCGCAAGGCGCCCGCCTCATTCAACGAATTCGATTCGCTGGAAGTCTCCCGCCGCATCGTGCGCGAGCACGGCTCGACGTTTCGCGTCAATGGCCGCGAAGTGCGCGCCCGCGACGTCGCCATGCTGTTCGCCGATGCTTCAACCGGTTCGCGCTCCCCAGCGCTCGTCCATCAAGGCCGCATCGGCGAGATCATTCAGGCACGGCCGGATCAGCGCCGGCGCGTACTCGAAGAGGCGGCCGGAATTTCGGGGCTACATGCGCGTCGTCATGAGGCGGAATTGCGGCTCAAGGCCGCCGAGCAAAACCTCGCCAGGGTCGACGACGTCATCGGTCAGCTCGCGGGGCAGATCGCCGCGCTAAAGACCCAAGCTCGCCAAGCGGTGCGCTATCGCAATATCTCGTCGCAAGTGCGCCGGACCGAAGCGCTCCTATTTCATTTGCGCTGGACTGCCGCGGGCAGCGAAGTCGAGGAAACCAGGCGCGGCAAGGACGAAGCAATCCGCGTCGTGGCGGCGCAAACGAGCGAGCAGACCCAGGCTTCGACGCGGCAGGCCCAAGCCGCCGCCACATTGCCCGCTTTGCGCGAAACCGAAGCAAAAGCCGCCGCAGCCCTGCAGCGCTTGTTGATCGCGCGCGAAACGCTCGATCGCGAAGAGGCGCGAGCGAAGGAGCGGATCGCCGAACTCGACCGTCGCATCGAGCAGTTCGCCGCCGATCTGGCGCGGGAACGCGCGCTCGCCGACGACGCCGAAGCCGCCCTTGGCCGGCTCGACGCCGAAGAAGCAACGCTTCGCGAGCTCGCGCGCGAAACCGATGCCCGGCTCAAGGGCGCCAGTGCCCGCGTTGCCGCCGCCGAAACGGCGCTCACCGGTTCGGAAAAATCTTTCGCCGAACTGACTGGAACGCTGGCCGATCTGACCGCCCGACGCAATCAGCTTCAGGTCGCCTTGCGCGAACACGAAGAGCGCGCCGCGCGGCTTGCGGTGGAGCTTTCCGAGATCGATGCAGAACTCGCCGCCAGCGGTACAAGCGCCCCCGACCTGTCGGCGCTCGCCAGTGAGCTTGCCGGCGTGCAGTCCGTGCTGGCGGAAACCGAAGCCGCCGCACAACGCGCGGAAGGGGCGCATCGCCAGGCAAGAGAAGCCGTGGATAGCGCGCGCGGCCCGCTCACTGCGGCCGAGCGCACCGTGCAGCGGCTGGAAACTGAAGCCAAAACCATTCGCAAGCTGCTTGCGGTCGAGAATAAGAATCTCTGGCCGCCGATCATCGATACGATCACTGTCGCCGAGGGTTATGAAAAGGCGCTCGGGGCCGCCTTGGGCGATGATCTCGATGCGCCGGCGGACTCGTCGGCGCCGATGCATTGGGCCGGCGCGGCGCACGATCCCGCCGATCCGGCGCTGCCGGCCGGTGTCGCGCCTTTATCGCAATACGTCAAAGCGCCCGCCGAACTCGCGCGTCGCTTGGCGCAGATTGGCGTGGTCGAGCGCGTGGCCGGCGCCAAACTCGTCAAGACGCTCAAGCCCGGCCAACGGCTGGTATCGCGCGAAGGCGACCTGTGGCGGTGGGACGGCTTCGCGGCTGCAGCGCATGCCCCAACCGGCGCAGCGCGGCGCCTTGCCGAACGCGGCCGCCTGCAAGCGCTGGAAAGCGAACTTGCCACAGCCCGGATCGAGGTCGAAGGCAAACGGCGCACCCTCGAAGCCGCCGAAGCGGCGCTCGCTGGCGCGGCTGCGGCAGAAACCGAAGCGCGCGATCGCTGGCGCGAGGCTCAGCGTTCGACTGATGC
>DASZCJ010000255.1:0-6901 GCA_035943155.1 Xanthobacteraceae bacterium
GCCGGCATGGATCGCCTGGTGCGCTTTAATGTGCTGGCAATGTCGGGCCGCGCCGTCGAGGCCGCTGGCGACGTCGACACGCTTCTGCTCGACAAGACCGGCACGATCACGCTCGGCAATCGGCAAGCGACCGAGTTCAAGCCGCTGCGCGGGGTCACCGAACAGGAACTGGCGGATGCTGCGCAGCTCGCTTCGCTTGCGGATGAGACTCCCGAAGGCCGCTCGATTGTCGTGCTCGCCAAGGAAAAACACGGCATCCGTGGCCGCGAGCTCGCGGAATTGAAGGCCAATTTCATTCCCTTTAGCGCGCAGAGCCGCATGAGCGGCGTCGAAGTGGGCCCGTCATGGGTCCGCAAAGGCGCGGTCGACGCGATATTGAACTACCTGAACGGCAGCTCGAGCGCCCCTTCCTCGGTGGCGGCGGTGCAAGCGTTGCCACCGACCGTGAGCAGCGACACCGCTCGCGAAGCCATGACGATCGCCGACGCCATTGCCAAATCGGGCGGTACGCCCCTTGCCGTGGCCAAGGACGGTAAACTGCTCGGCGTCATCCACCTTAAGGACATCGTCAAGGGCGGCATACGCGAGCGCTTTGCCGAGCTGCGCCGCATGGGCATCCGGACCGTTATGATCACCGGAGATAATCCGATGACGGCGGCGGCCATCGCGGCGGAGGCTGGCGTTGACGATTTACTTGCCCAGGCCACGCCCGAGGAAAAACTGCGGCTGATCCGCGACGAGCAGTCGAAAGGCAAGCTGGTCGCGATGTGCGGCGACGGCACCAATGACGCGCCGGCGCTGGCGCAGGCCGATGTCGGCGTGGCGATGAATACGGGCACGCAAGCCGCGCGCGAGGCCGGCAACATGGTCGATCTCGATTCCAACCCGACCAAGCTCATTGAGATTGTCGAGATCGGCAAGCAGCTGCTCATGACGCGCGGCGCGTTGACGACTTTCTCGATTGCCAACGACGTGGCGAAATATTTCGCCATCATTCCCGCGATGTTTGTCGCGTTCTACCCGCAGCTGCAGGCGCTCAACGTCATGAACCTGCAAACGCCAGAAAGCGCGATTTTATCGGCAATCATGTTCAACGCGCTGATCATCATCGCGCTCATCCCGCTGTCGCTGAAAGGCGTCCGTTACCGTCCGATTGGCGCTGCGGCGCTCCTTCGCCGCAACCTTTGGATTTACGGCATCGGCGGCGTCATCATCCCGTTCATCGGCATCAAGGCGATCGACATGATCGTCAGCGGCCTTCATCTCGCCTGAGGAGAAAAATCATGTTGCGGCAAATCCGTCCGGCGATCGTGGTCCTGCTAGCGCTCACACTCATCACCGGCCTTGTTTACCCGCTGGCAATGACGGGGATTGCCCAAGTCATTTTTCCCCGCCAAGCGCAAGGCAGCTTGATTGAACGTGATGGCAAGGTTGTCGGCTCCGAACTCATCGGCCAGGTGTTCGAGAGCGAAAAATATTTCCATGGTCGGCCTTCCGCGACCACCGCGCCGGATCCGAATGACGCGACCAAGACGGTGCCGGCGCCGTACAACGCCGCAAATTCCGGCGCCTCTAATTTCGGGCCGTCCAATAAAGCGCTGATCGACCGCGTCCAAGGCGACATGGACAAGTTAAAGCAAGAGAACTCCGCGGCGCCTGTGCCGCCTGACCTGGTGACGACTTCGGCGAGCGGCCTTGATCCGCACATCTCGCCCGAGGCCGCCCTATTCCAGGTGCCGCGTATTGCCAAGGCACGGAATGTGCCGGAAGACCGTATCCGCCAACTTGTTGCCGACCACACCGAAGAGCGTTTTCTCGGCCTCCTGGGCGAGCCGCGCGTCAATGTTCTTCTGCTTAATCTTGCCCTCGATCGACTGGCCGGCTAGGCCCAAGTCTCAAAGGCGCAAGTCTCAGGCCGGCCTATCTGATAATATTCGACGCGATGGCAGATCCCCGGCGCGACACTGAACATCGACCCTCGCCTGAGGCGCTCCTCGAAGCGGCGCGCCGCGAAGAGCGGCGCATCGGCAAGCTGAGGATATTCGTGGGCGCCGCCCCAGGCGTCGGCAAGACCTACGAGATGTTGCAGCAGGCGCAGGCGCGCAAGAAGGACGGCTATGATGTTGTCATTGGCATTGTCGAAACCCACGGCCGCAAGGAGACTGAAGCACTGCTGAGCGGCCTGGAAGTCATTCCACGCCGAGAGATGCAATACAAAGGACAGTTGCTCACCGAAATGGATCTGGACGCGATCATTGTGCGTCATCCGCAAATCGTCCTGGTCGACGAGCTTGCCCACACCAACGCTGAAGGCAGCCGCCATCCGAAACGTTATCTCGATGTCGAAGAGCTGATGAGCCACGGCATCGATGTTTATACCACGGTCAACATTCAGCACATCGAAAGCCTCAATGATGTCGTCGCGCAAATCACCCACGTCCGGGTGCGGGAGACTGTCCCAGATGCTGTTTTCGATCGCGCGGACGCTGTCGAGCTGGTCGATCTCACGCCGGCCGATTTGATCCAGCGGCTCAAGGAAGGAAAAGTTTACGTTCCGAAGCAGGCCGAGCGGGCGCTCGAGCATTTCTTTTCTCCCGCCAATCTCACTGCGCTGCGCGAACTTGCCTTGCGCCGCACCGCCGACCGGGTGGACGAGCAATTACTTTCGGAAATGCAGGCGCGTGCCATTGAGGGACCCTGGCCCGCGGGCGAGCGTATTGTGGTCTGCATCAGCGAAGATCCGCGCTGTGCCGGCCTGGTCCGCTACGCCAAACGGCTGGCCGATCGGCTGCATGGCCCGTGGACGGCGCTGTACATAGAAGGCCGCCGCGCCGTGCAGCTTTCCGAGGAAGAGCGCGACCGTGTCGCCGACACGTTACGGCTCGCCGAAGCGCTCGGCGGCGAACCTGTCACCTTGCCTGCCGGCGCTCGGAGCATCGCAGACGATGTGATCGACTATGCCCGCACCCATAACGTGACCCAGATTATCATCGGAAAGTCGACCCGATCGCGCTGGTTCGAGATTCTGCACGGCTCTGTCGTGCACGACCTAGTCCGCCGGTCCGGCAATATCAGCGTGCACGTGATCGCCGGCGATCAGTTGCCCGGCCAGCCGGTGCCGAAGAAAACGCTGAATACTCCGGATGAAGCGAAAGCCCCCGAACTGTGGCCGTATCTATTCGCCGTTCTCGCGATCGGGCTTGCCCTGGGTTGTGGGGAGTTGGTCAATTATTGGATAGGGGTCGAAAACGTCGATCTGGTTTTTCTGACTGCGATCGTCGGCGTTGCCGTTCGATTTGGACTATGGCCGTCGTTGCTGGCGAGCGTTGTCTCGGCGCTTTGTTACAATTTCTTCTTTTTGCCGCCGATCTACACTTTCACGATCGACGACCCGCACAACGTCGCGGCATTCATATTGTTTACGCTGGTCGCCATCGTTGTCTCCCATGTCGCTGCGCGCGGCCGTCTGCAAGCGGTAAGCGCACACGCCCGGGTGCGAACCGTCGAGTCGCTGTACTCCTTCAGCCGCAAACTTGCCGGCGCGGGGACGCTCTACGACGTGCTATGGGCGACATGTTTTCAGACGGCAATGATGCTGAGAGTCCGTGTGGTGCTGTTGCTGCCGGACAAGGGCGTCCTCAGAGTCAACGCCGGCTATCCACCCGAGGATATGCTCGACGATGCCGATCTCGCAGCGGCGAAGTGGTCCTTCGAGAACAATCGTGCTGCTGGGCGCGGCTCCGAGACGCTGTCTGGCGCGAAACGATTGTTCTTGCCAATGCAGACCGGCCGCGGCGCGATCGGCGTTATTGGCATCGACAGCGACAAGACCGGCCCATGGCTCACCCCCGACCAGCGGCGGCTGCTCGACGCGCTGGCGGACCAGGGTGCGCTGGCGATCGAACGCGTGCAGCTGGTGGAGGATATGGACCGCGTCCAGCGCACCGCCGAGACCGAGCGCCTGCGCACCGCGCTGTTGACCTCAATTTCACATGATCTGAAGACGCCGCTTGCCTCGGTGCTTGGCTCCGCCGGCGCCTTGCGCGACCTCAACGACAAATTGACCGACAGCGAAAAGGTCGAGCTTCTCTCGACGATTATCGAGGAATCCGAGCGACTCAACCGGTTCATTGCCAATCTCTTAGACATGACGCGTCTTGAATCGGGCGCCATCACGCCCAAGCTCGCGCCGCACGATTTATCGGAAATTATCGGCTCGACGTTGCAGCGGACCGCAAAAATCTTGAAGCATCATTCGGTCCGGCTCGATCTCGCGACCGACATTCCCATGGTTTCACTGGACGCGGTGCTGTTCGAACAGGTGCTCTTCAATCTGCTTGATAATGCCGCGAAATACGCCGCGCCTGGCACCACCGTTTTCATCCTTACCTGGCGCGACCGAGATTCGGTCGTCCTGCAGATCATCGATGAAGGCGAAGGTATCCCCCAGGACGATCTCGAGCATATCTTCAATAAGTTCTACCGCGTGCAGAAGAGCGACCAAGTGCGGCCCGGAACCGGTCTCGGACTCGCCATCTCGCGTGGCTTTATCGAAGCTATGAACGGCACCATCATTGCGGCGAATCGTACCGATGGCCGCGGCGCCGTCTTTACGATCAGGCTGCCGGTAGCCAGCGAGCCGCAGCGCCTGGACGCCGCAGCATGAGCGCCGCGCCGCTCCGCATCCTTGTCATTGACGACGAGCCGCCCATTCGCAAGTTGTTGCGAGTGGGGCTTTCGGCGCATGGGTATCAGATCGTCGAAGCTTCGAACGGCAAGATGGGTCTTGATCTCTTAAGCGAGCAAGCACCGGATCTCGTCATTCTCGATCTCGGCCTGCCCGATATGCAGGGGCATGAACTATTGCGAACCATCCGAGCGCGCAATGACAGCGTGCCTATCGTGGTGCTTTCCAGCCGCGACGACGAGACCGGGAAAGTCCAGGCGCTCGATTCCGGCGCCGACGATTACGTGACTAAGCCGTTCGGCATGGACGAGCTTCTCGCCAGGATGCGTGCGGCACTGCGCCACCAACTGCAAATTCATGGCGAGCGACCGATTTTCCGCGTTGGCGATCTTTCGGTCGATCTCGTGCGGCGAATCGTCAAAATCGGCGACAAGGAGATCAAGCTCTCGCCGAAAGAATACGAATTATTGCGCATCCTGGTTCAGCATGCCGGCAAGGTGCTCACGCATAGATTTCTATTGAGCCAGCTATGGAACGATCTGACCGACGCGCAATATCTGCGCGTATATGTCCGGCAGCTGCGGCAGAAAATCGAGACCGATCCCGAGCGCCCGCAATATATCCTCACCGAAACTGGCGTCGGCTACCGGCTGCGCGCCCCCGCTTGAGCGACGCGCTTGCAGGGCTTGGCGCGCCATCCCATATTTTGCGTTTGTTTTGAAAGGACCCCCATGGCTGACGAACTCGTTCTCTACACGAATCCGATGTCGCGCGGCCGCGTTGTGCGCTGGATGCTTGAAGAGGTCGGCGCACCTTACAAAGTCGAACTGCTCGACTACGCGTCGACGATGAAGGCGCCGGACTATCTTGCCATCAATCCGATGGGCAAAGTCCCAGCGCTGCGCCACGGCGACGCGATCGTTACCGAAACCGCCGCGATCTGCGCCTATCTCGCCGACGCCTTCCCGCAAGCGCGACTTGCGCCGCCTCCTGGCGACCGATTGCGCGCAGCCTATTATCGCTGGCTGTTCTTCTGCGCCGGCCCCTTCGAAGCCGCCGCAAGCAACAAGGTTTTAGGTTTTGTGGTGCCGCCTGAGCGTGAGCGGATGATGGGTTATGGTAATTTAGCCAAAACCTTGAGCACGCTCGAAGCGGCGGTTTCGTCCGGCGATTATCTGGTCGGCAATAGCTTCACGGCCGCCGATCTCTATGTCGGTGCGCAAATCGGCTTTGGCATGATGTTCGGCACGTTGGAGAAAAGATCCGCTTTCGAGCGCTATTGGCAGCGAATGAGCGCGCGGCCCGCTTTTGCCCGGGCAAACCAGTTCGATGACGAACAGGCCGAGGAACTGAAAAAAGCGAGCGCCTAGCACCACCCGCCGCGGTCACGGCAGCCGCATGAGCGGCTCGCCGACGCGGATCGCGGCGCCGTCGCGGATGCGCTCGCATATATTAAAACCATCCGGCGCGAATACGATGATCGTCGAACCATGTTCGAACCAGCCCAGTTCCTCGCCTTTGCGTACGGGACGCTCGCAGTCGATGACACTCCGCCCGCGATAATTTCGGTTGAAGGCCTCGGTGAGGCAATGCAGCCGAATGCTGGCGACCAGGATCGCCGCGACTGCCACCAAGGTCACCACTTGGCCGTTCGCGGCGAGCTTTAAGGTCAGCGCCGCGCGCTCATTTTTGCAGAACAGCCGCTCGATCCGCTTAAGCGCGATCGGATTGACGTTCCATGTGTCACCGGAAATGTAGCGGACCCGCTCGATCTGGCCGTCATGCGGCGCGTGGAAACGGTGATACATGCTCGATTTCAGCCGCAACGTCGCATAGCAGCCGTCCCGATAAGTTTCGACCAGCTCCTCGTCGCAGAGCAGATCCCCCAGCCCGTATGGAAACCCTTTGGCCTGGTACAGTTCGGTGCCGGCAACTTTGCCGCAAGCCCCGACAATCGCGTCGCAGGGACTGACCAGGATCTGCCCGCGTTGGTCGATCGGGCGGACGCCATCCTTGAGTTCGCGGATGAAGCAATCGTGCAGGCTGTTGAACTGATCCTTCTTGGCCTCGCTTAGATCGAGATCGGCAAACAACCGCCAAGCGGCTATCGAAAGATCGCGGACAAGGGGCTGTTCGATCCGGCTGAACCAGCCGATGAATTGCGTCGCCAGCCGGCGCGGAATGCGGTTGGTCAGCAGGAAATTGACGTCTTCG
>DASZCJ010000256.1:0-3693 GCA_035943155.1 Xanthobacteraceae bacterium
TGCAGCTTCTTGCCGAACGCGGGCGCGAATACGAGGTGGTCGAAGGCCTCGGTTGGATCGCCGGCGAGGTTGATCGGATCACGCCGCACGATGCCAAATTGAAAATCCCGCACATGGGATGGAATACGCTTAACGTGCTGCGCCCGCATCCACTGGTCGAGGGATTGCCGCTCGGTCCGCAGGGACTGCACGCCTATTTCGTGCATTCGTTCGCGCTCCATCCGTCGCAGCCGCAGGATTTGATCGCCGACGCCGATTATGGCGGGCCGGTCACCGCGATTGTCGGACGCGACAATATCGTCGGCACGCAATTTCATCCCGAGAAGAGCCAAAAACTCGGACTGGCGCTGATTGCTAATTTTTTGAAGTGGAAGCCGTGATTCTTTTCCCCGCCATCGACCTCAAGAACGGCGAGGCCGTGCGGCTGCAGCAAGGGGATATGGCGCGTGCGACCGTTTTCAGCCGCGACCCGGCGGCGCAGGCGCGCGCCTTCGCGCAGCAAGGCTTCACTTATCTTCACTTGGTTGATCTCGACGGCGCCTTTGCCGGCAGACCGGTTAATGCCACGGCGGTCGAGCGCATTCTCGCCGCGCTGAAAATTCCGGTGCAGCTCGGCGGCGGCATCCGCGACCGCACGACAATCGATGCTTGGCTCGGCAAAGGGGTCGCGCGCGTGATCATCGGCACTGCGGCGGTGCGCGATCCGGCGCTCGTCAAAGACACCGCGCGCGCCTATCCCGACCGTATCGCGGTGGGGCTCGATGCGCGCGACGGAAAAGTTGCCGTCGAAGGCTGGTCGAAGACATCGCTGCTCTCAGCGCTCGACGTCGCCCGCCGATTTGAAGATGCCGGCGTCGCGGCTATCGTCTATACCGATGTCAATCGCGACGGCATGCTGGAAGGCCTCAATCTCGATGCGACGATCGCGCTCGCCGATGAAATTTCAATTCCGGTGATCGCCTCGGGCGGCTTGGCCTCGCTGGCCGATGTGCAGGCGCTCACGCAACCGCGCGCGCAAAAGCTCGAAGGTGCGATCGTCGGCCGCGCGCTTTATGACGGCCGGCTCGATGCCGCGGCAGCGCTTGCGCTCCTGCGCGCGGCGCAGGCGACGGCCTAAAATGTTCAAAGTCCGCGTCATTCCCTGCCTCGACGTCAAAGACGGCCGGGTGGTCAAGGGCGTCAATTTCGTCAATCTGCGCGATGCCGGCGATCCGGTCGCCGCGGCGGTCGCCTATGATGCGGCAGGCGCCGACGAGCTTACTTTTTTGGACATCACGGCGAGCCATGAGAACCGCGGCATCATGCTCGAGGTGGTGCGGCGCACCGCCGAGGCTTGCTTCATGCCGCTCACCGTGGGCGGCGGCATCCGGACCATTGAGGATATCCGCGCGCTGCTCGCTGCCGGCGCCGACAAGGTCTCGATCAATACCGCCGCGGTGGCGCGGCGCGGCTTCGTCAAAGAGGCTGCGGAAAAGTTCGGTGACCAATGCATCGTGGTCGCGATCGACGCCAAGCGCGTCGCCAAGCCGGGCGAGCCGGACCGCTGGGAGATTTTCACCCATGGCGGCCGCAATCCGACCGGCATCGACGCCATCGCCTATGCGCGCGAAGTCGTGACGCTGGGCGCCGGCGAGATTTTGCTCACATCCATGGACCGGGACGGCACCCGGCAGGGATTCGATATCGCCCTGACCGGCGCGCTGGCCGATGCCGTTTCGGTGCCGGTAATTGCTTCAGGCGGCGTCGGCAATCTCGATCATCTCGTCGAAGGGGTTCGCGACGGCCATGCCGGCGCGGTGCTCGCCGCCTCGATCTTTCATTTTGGCGAGTATTCCGTCCGCCAGGCGAAGGAATATATGGCTCGAGCGGGTCTTCCGGTTCGGCTCGATCCGTAATCGGCCTCTCCCGGCATGCTCTCCCAGTTTGGCGGGGGAGATGATATGGAACCCGGACGGAAGGACCTGGCGATGTCGAGCTTTACGATCCGCGATCTGGAAAAGCGCGTGCGCGAGCGCGCCCGGGAAAGCGCCGACGTCTCCTATACCCGCAAACTGCTTGATCGCGGCGTCGACCACTGCGCCAAAAAGCTCGGCGAGGAAGCGGTCGAGGCCGCGATTGCCGCCGTTGCCGAGGATCGGGAAGGTCTGGTCCGCGAAGCCGCCGACGTGCTTTACCACTTGTTAGTCGTGCTGCATGTCCGTGGTATTTCGCTCGATGAGGTCGAGGCCGAGCTCGCCGCGCGCACTCGCCAATCGGGCCTTGAGGAAAAGGCAGCGCGCAAGACGAGCTGAGAGCATTCGATGGAGCAGCGTACTCAACAGGACGTGTCGCCATATCGCGTGTTCTCGCGCGCGGAATGGGCAGTGCATCGGGAAGATACGCCGATGACGCTCACGCCCGTCGAAGTGGCGCGGCTGCGTTCGATGCATGACCGGCTCGACATGTCGGAAGTCGAGGAAATCTATTTGCCGCTGTCGCGGCTGCTTTCGTTCTACGTGGCGGCGACACAAATGCTGTTTCGCGCGCAGCAGGGATTTCTCGGCACCGAAGACACCAAGATGCCGTACATCATCGGCGTCGGCGGTTCGGTCGCGGTTGGCAAATCGACCACGGCCCGTGTGCTGCAAGCCTTGCTTGCCCGCTGGCCGAATGTCCCCAAGGTCGATCTCATCACCACCGACGGCTTCCTTTTGCCCAACGCAGTGCTCGAGCGCGAAGGGTTGATGGAGAAAAAAGGATTTCCGGAAAGTTACGATTTGCAGGCGTTGCTGCGCTTTCTCGCCGACATCAAAGCCGGCCGGCGGCCGGTGCGCGCGCCGGTCTATTCGCATCTGATCTACGACGTGATCCCGAATCAGTGGATCGAGATCGATCGTCCGGACATCCTGATCGTCGAGGGGTTGAACGTATTGCAGGCCGGGCGCTTGCCCAAGGACGGCAAAGCCATTCCATTCGTCTCCGATTTTTTCGATTTCTCGGTCTATCTCGATGCCGAGGAGAACGTGCTGCTGTCCTGGTATGTCACCCGGTTTCTGACGCTGCGCGGCACGGCTTTCGCCGATCCGAAATCATATTTTCACCGCTATGCGCGGCTGTCCGATACTGAAGCGATCGCGACGGCGACCGCCATCTGGAATCAAATCAATCTCGTTAATCTGCGCGAGAATATCGTGCCGACGCGTCCGCGCGCCGACTTGATTCTGAAAAAGAGCGAAAGCCATCGCGTCGAGGAAGTCGCGCTGCGCAGGTTGTGAGGTTGATACTTTATTGAAGCGACCAACGATGCATTCATTTAGTGTGAATAAGCGAATGTTCGGCCGGAGAAAGATTCATGGACAAGCCTGTCGGTAATAAAATTGGACGCAGCAAGCCGGCGGCGGCCAACCGCGCCGCGCGGCCGTCGCGCGCCGAGGCCGAGGCTGCGGTGCGCACGCTGATCCGCTGGGCCGGCGACGACCCTGACCGCGAGGGGCTCCTCGCTACGCCGGGGCGCGTGGTGCGCGCCTATGAGGAATGGTTTGCCGGCTATAAGGACAATCCGCGCGATTATCTCAAGCGGACCTTTGAGGAAACCGGCGGCTATGACGAAGTCGTCGTGTTGCGCGACATCCGCTTCGAGTCGCATTGCGAACATCACATGGCGCCGATCATCGGGCGCGTGCATATCGGCTATTTGCCGCGCAACCGCGTCGT
>DASZCJ010000257.1:0-18523 GCA_035943155.1 Xanthobacteraceae bacterium
GCGCGGGTGTCTGCACGACCTGCAGATGCGGCGCGCCGGGAACCGGCGTGCCTACTGCTTGCGGCACCGGCTTGCCGTCGGGGCCGATGATCACCGGCACCTGCATCTGTTTGGCGTCGGGGCCGGCGTAAGTTGCTTCAAGGTCGATGATGTCGCGGAGGAAGACTTTTCCTTCGTTAAATTCGTCGCGCCAGATGATGATGGCCTGGAACGACAGCGGGCTTTCGCAAAGCCCCGCGATCAACGCCTCGCGGCCGGCTTCGATCCGCTTGGCGATGGCGATTTCGCCTTCGCGCGAGAGGAGCTCGACCGAGCCCATTTCGCGCAAATACATGCGCACCGGATCGTCGGTGCGCTCGGTCGGCTCGCGGGTTTCGGATTTGGCCGGCGTCTTGGGCGCGACCTCGACGAGCTCGCCGGATTCGGCCTCCTCCTCTTCCGGCTCCTCGCGTTCCTCCTCGTCGTTGTCGGCTTCCTCGGTCTCGACGACGTTGATGCCCATTTCGTTCATCATCGCCAGCACGTCTTCGATCTTCTCGGACGTGACCTCTTCCGACGGCATCACGGCATTGAGCTGCTCGTAGGTGACATAGCCGCGCTTCTTGGCCTGCTTGATCATCTTCTTGACGGCGGCGTCGGAGAGATCGAGCACGGGAAGCGGCGCATCGGGGGTCTCGGCGCCTTCCTTTTCCGGGGTCTCGGCTTCTTTCTGCGGGGCCGCCGTCCCGGATCGAACGACCTTGGACTTGGCCGCGTGGGCCGCGACGGTCTTGGTGGCCGCGCTTTTGGTTGCCATGCTCTTTTATCTCCAACTGCGCGCCTTAGCGGCCGCCTCTTTAGATCCGCTAACTCGGGTCCCCTACCCTATGGCGAGTGACTCGACCGCCAGCGGGCATGGATCTGCGGGGATCAGGCCGCAACCCATATCCCCTTGTTATTGGGCCACCCACGCTGCAGGCGGCCAAAAAGGCGGCACCGGCCCGGTGTTACCGGCCTACGCCACCCGAATCGAGGTCAAATTTGGCGAAACTGCGTTAAGCTCCGACTAACTATGACAACAGCGAGGGGCGACCTCTTATTCCCCCGCCGGCTGTATGTCACGCGCGGCGGCGTTGTTTCGCCGCCGCGGCGCCTACAACGACCGAACGGGTCGGCCCGATGAGGCGCCAAACCCCTCGATCAGGGCTTCGGTTCCCTCAAGCGAAGCCAACCTGGCTTTGACGTCACGCAACCGGGCGTAGTTTGCCTCGGTATTGTCCTGGCCGAGCGCCGTTTCCGCGTCCTTAAGTTCCCTAGTTAGGGAGTGCCATTGCCGATGCAAGGCAATGAGCTGCTTCCAAGTCAGTAAAACATCGGCCGCTGCGGCCTCTGGCCGCGCGCCCCACACCGAGCGGGTGGTGATCGTGCGCTCGATCCGCTTGAGGAGCTCGGCAAAACCGCGGCGGGCAAGCTCGGCGGCGAGCGCTACCCGTTCGGCATCGCCATCGTCGCCGGGCTCTTTGGTGAAATCATCGGCGAAATGATGGGCAAAGACGTCGATCAGCGCGCCTTTGAGCTTTTGCGTATCAGCATTGAGGAACTCGGCGGCGGCGAGTTCCTCGAGATGCTCGTGCAACAACCAGGGATAATTGATCGCGGTGAGCAGGATCAGCGCTTCGCGGCGTGGAACGGCGGCGCGGTGGCCGCGATAGATGGGGCTCGCCGCAAGCTGCGGGCTTGCCGCGACATAAGTGTCCTCGCGCGCGCCAGGCAGCCGCGATACGGCAGCGGCGCCGCGCCACGCCATGTTGCCCGCAATGTTGCCGGCGTTCTGGCCGAAGCGCCCGCCGAACGGCTGCACATCGAACGATCGCTCGGCGAATCCGCGGCGCGGCGCACCAAAGTCTTTCGATCTTTGGGATGCAAACCTTTGCGGCGCAAAACTTTGCGGCGCGAACATGCGGCGCAACCGCGCGGTGAAATCCTGCTTGTAATAGCGGCGCACCGTCTCGTCGGCGATGGTCGCGGTGATCTCGCCGGTGCGCGCCTCGAGCGCGGCGCGGCGCTCCGGCGTATCGAACGGCCCGGCTTCGCTTTCGCGCGCCCATAACACCTCGGCCAGCGGCCGCGCGCCGCCGAGCACGTCTGCGATGGCGTCGCGTCCGCCTGAGCGGGCGAGATCGTCGGGATCCTGGCCGTCCGGCAGCGCGGCGAATTTCAGGCTCTTGCCCGGCTTAAGCAGCGGCAGCGCCAGATCGACCGCGCGATAGGCGGCGCGCCGCCCGGCATCGTCGCCGTCAAAGCAGAGGATCGGCTCGTCGGCCATGCGCCACATCAAAGCGAGCTGCTCGGCGGTGAGCGCGGTGCCGAGCGGGGCGACCGTCGCCTCGAAGCCGGCGGTGACCATGGCGATGACGTCAGTATAGCCTTCCACCGCGACGATCGGCGCGCCGTCATGCGCCGCCTTGCGGGCGGCGGCGATGTTGTAAAGCGTCGCGCCTTTATGGAAGAGCGGCGTCTCCGGCGAATTCAGATATTTGGCCGACACCTCCTTATCGAGCGCGCGGCCGCCAAATGCGATCACGCGCCCGCGCCAATCGCTAATCGGAAACATCACGCGATCGCGAAACCGATCGTAGGGCACGGCGATGTCTTCGCCGCTGACCACGAGCCCTGCTTCGATCATGTCCTCGACCGGGATCTTGGCGGCGCCGAGATGCTCCTTAAGCGCGTATTGCTCGGCCGGCGCATAGCCGAGCTGGAATTTGAGCTGGGTCGGCGTGGCGATGCCGCGATCGAGCAGGTAACCGCGGCCGCGCGCGCCATTTCTTGACGCCAGCGTCGATTGGAAGAACGCGGCCGCCAGTTCGAGCACTTCGTGCAAGGTCTTGCGGCGCTCCTCTTGCGCCTGCGCCTCGCGCGTCAGCACCGGCAGCGGCACGCCGGCCTGTTGCGACAACCGCTCGACCGCCTCGAGAAAGCTCACGCCCTCGGTCAGCATCAGAAAATCGAAGATGTTGCCGTTCTTGCCGGAGGAGAAGTCAAACCACATCGCTTTTTGGTCATTGACGAAGAACGATGGCGTCTTCTCCTTGTTGAATGGCGACAATCCCTTCCATTCGCGGCCGGCTTTGCGCAATTTCACGCGCCGGCCGACGACTTCCGAAACCGGAAGCCGCGCCCGCAGCTCGTCGAGAAATTGCGGCGTGAATCGCATGGTGATTCGCGCGATGTTAACGCGGCGGCGGCGCGAAGATAGGCCGGCGGCGCCGCCCCGCCCGTTCTCCCGCTTATCCACAGCGTTTCAGCGTCATGGCCGGATCATCATTCACCCTCCCCTGGAGGGGGAGGGTCGCGCCCGGAGGGCGCGGGGTGGGGTGACCCGCGACGAAAGCGCATCGCAGCGGCACGGTCGTATTCACCCCCTCCCGCTCGCATTCGCTCGCGACCTCCCCCCTCCAGGGGGAGGTGAAGTGTGCGCTAAATCCCGATCAAAGTGCGGTCACCGCAGCCGTGCGTGGTTCGGCGCTCTCACTCCTCCGGCGCCATGCCGGCGGCTTTGACCACGCCCTGCGCCACTTTGCGGTCCTCGACGATCTCTTGGGCGAAGGCGTCGGGCGTATTGGTGGCGCCAACGAGGCTTCGATCCTTGAGCTGCCGCTGCGCGAAGTCCGGCTCGGCGACGATCGCCGCGACCTCTTTGGCGAGCCGGTCGACGATCGGCCGCGGCGTGCCGGCCGGCGCGAACAGGCCGTACCAGCCGCGCGAGGGCGGGCCGTTGTAGCCTGTCTCTTTGAGGGTGGGCACCTGCGGGAAGTTCGGCGAATGGATGTTGTTGAGCATCACCAGCGGCGTCATGGTGCCGGCCCTGATCTGGCCGATGACATTGCCCTCGCCGAACAGGCCGATCGGGGTGAAGCCCGAGAGAATGGCATTGACCGCCTCGCCGCCGCCTTTGAATGGCACCCGCACCCAGTCGGCGCCGCGTTCTTTTTTCAGCGTCTCCATGTAGAGCACCATCGGCGCGCCGGGCGTGAGATAAGAGAGCGTGCCGGGCTTTGCCTTCGACAGCGCGATCAACTCGTCCACCGTTTTCACTTTCAGATCGGCGTTGACCACCATGACATGGATGAGATCGAACAGTTTGGTGATCGGCGCCAAGCCATGGACCGGATCGAACGGCATGTCCTTGATCAGGAACTGGTTGTAGATCATCGGATCGGCGTTAATGATGCAGATCGTGTAGCCGTCCGGCACAGAATCCTGGCAGGCCCGCGCGCCGATATTCTGCATGCCGCCGGGACGGTTCTCGATCACGATCGGATGGCCGAGCCGTTCGCGAAGCTTGTCGCCGAGCGCGCGCATGAAAACATCGCTGATGCCGCCCGGGCTCGTGGTGGTGAGCGCGCGGATCGGCCGCGTCGGCCAATCTTGCGCAGTGGCGGTCAACGGCGCCGCGGCAGAGCCAATGGCCGTCGCGATCAGGAGCGTAAGCAAGTGGCGCACGGGTATTCTCCTTCAGGTAACACCGATCAGGCGATTTGATCGCCGTCCGCGGTGAAGCCGAACAGACGCTGCACGCGATAATAGCGCGGCGAGCGTGGCTGCGTGATGCCCCATTGGTCGGAGCGCGCCGGCGTATATTTCCAATGCGCAGACGAGCGCGGCTGATAGGTGTCGTCGATCTGCAGGATCTCGGCGGCATATTCCAGCGGCACTTCGTCCGGCCCGCAGAAATAGGCGAATAGATTATTGCCGGGGCCGTGCCGGCCCGGACCCCATTCGACCGGATAGCCGGCATCTTTCATGCGGCCGATGCCGCGCATCACCGAATCGCTGTCGGGCATGTCGAACGCGATGTGGTTGAGCGTCGGCAAGCCGGTTTTGGCGAGAACGACCGAGCAATGATCGCGGTTGGCGCAATGCAGAAACCATAAGGGCGCGTTCTCATCGACCAGGCGAAAGCCGAGCACGTTCGTGAAAAACGCCAGGCTCGCATCGAAGTCGCGGGCGTTGAGATTGACATGGGCGATTTGGCGCGGACGATCGGCGCGATCTTCGCTGTCCGTGTGGTCGGCGCAATCGCAGACGAAGCAAAGATTGCGGCCGTCGGGATCCTTGCAGCCGAAGCCATAACCGCCGCCCGGCGCGGCTAACTGCGCCGGCGCCGTCGATTTAACTCCCGCCCCAGCAATCGCCCGATGCAGATGCGCGATCGCTTGCCGATCGGGGAGATCGAAAACGATCCGGATCACTGCCGGCTGCGCGCCCGCGTGCAAACCGAGCACATGGTGATAGGCGCCAGTAGCGCGGAAGTAGCGCGTCCCCTCCCTGCCCTCCTCCGCGCGCGGGGGAGGGTTGGCTGGGGATGTCTCAACTGGCTGTAGATTCCACACGGTTTCGTAAAAACGCGCGGCTTCGTCGAAATTGCTGGCGACGAGTTCGACGCTGCGCACGCCGCGAATGAGGCAGGCCATCGTATCGCGCCGCGAAATTATGAGCCGCCGCCGAGGAGCTTTTTTACGTGGGCGCCGGCCTTGCCGAAATCCATCTGCCCGGCGAAACGCTGCTTGAGCGCTGCCATGGTGCGGCCCATGTCTTTCAACGTTTCGGCTTCAATCTCCTTGATCAAGGTGGAGATCGCGTGCGCGGCATCGAGGTCGGACATCTGCTTGGGCAGGTAAGCGGAAATGATCTCGATCTCTTCACGCTCTTGCGCCGCGAGTTCGCTGCGTCCGGCTTTTTCATAAAGTTCGAGCGCTTCGTGACGCTGTTTGACCATCTTCTGCATCACGTCGACAATTTCAGGGTCGCTGAGCGTGGTGCGCTCGGCGCCGCGGGTCTCGCGCTCCAGAATCGCGGCGTTGATGAGCCGTAGCGTCGAAACGCGCCGCTCCTGGCCGGCCTTCATCGCCACTTTCAAGGCGCTGTTGATGTCTTCGCGCAGCACGTCTTTTGTCCTCGCTCGGTTATAAACTTGGCCCGCGTTCCTTGCTCTTGTTCCATGCTCTTGTCACATCGGCCACGCAAGGGGTGCGATCCCGCCGACACTTGCCGGAAGAGCCGGTGAATAAGGCGGTGACCAACAGCCGACGGCGGTTGCGTCCCGATACATAATACGCAACTAAGAGCCAGTCATACGCAATAATGAGCCGTAAGCCAGTGACAAGAGGACCAGTGACCCGCACGCGCCGCCCGCACGCGCCGCCTTCGCAGCGGGCAGAGACGCACAGCGACTCCCATGGCGACTCCCGTGCCGGCTCCCACGGCGGTTTCAATGTTTGGGACGACGCCAAGCTCACCGCGCTCCTCGTTCTTGCCGACGGCACCGTGCTGGAAGGCTTTGGGCTCGGCGCCACCGGCCATGCCGTCGGCGAAGTCTGCTTCAATACGGCGATGACCGGCTATCAGGAGATCCTCACCGATCCGTCCTATGCCGGCCAGATCATCACCTTCACCTTCCCCCATATCGGCAATGTCGGCGCCAACGACGAGGACATCGAGACGGTCAATCTCGCAGCGACCCCGGGCGCGCGCGGGGTGGTGCTGCACTCGGCCATCACCGCACCGTCGAATTACCGGGCGACGGGCCATCTCGACCAATGGCTCAAGAGCCGCGGCGTGATCGGGCTCGCTGGCATCGACACCCGCGCGCTGACTGGGCTCATTCGGCAAAAAGGCATGCCCAATGCCGTCATTGCCCATGAGGCGAGCGGCCGCTTCGATCTCGACGCGCTCAAGCGCGAGGCCAAGGCCTGGCCGGGGCTCGTCGGCATGGACCTCGTGCCGATGGTGACGACCGGCCAGCGCTTCACTTGGGACGAAACACCGTGGCGCTGGGGCGAAGGTTACGGCCGGCAGGACCGCGCCGACTTTCACGTCGTCGCGATCGACTACGGCATCAAGCGCAACATTCTGCGCCAGCTTGCCGGCAATGCCTGCAAAGTGACGGTGGTGCCGGCGACGAGCGCCGCAGCCGATATTCTGGCGCTCAAGCCCGACGGCATTTTCCTCTCCAACGGCCCGGGCGACCCGGCGGCCACCGGCCAATATGCGGTGCCGGTGATCCGCAGCTTGATCGAGAAGAAACCGGTATTCGGCATCTGCCTCGGCCACCAAATGCTTGCGCTCGCGGTCGGCGCCAAGACCATGAAAATGCATCAGGGCCATCACGGCGCCAATCACCCGGTGAAGGATCTCACGACCGGCAAGGTCGAAATCACGTCGATGAACCACGGCTTCGCGGTGGATCGCGCGACGCTGCCCGGCCATGCGGTGGAGACGCACGTCTCGCTGTTCGACGGCTCTAATTGCGGGCTGGCGCTTAAGGACCGGCCGGTCTTCTCGGTGCAATATCATCCGGAGGCGTCGCCCGGCCCGCGCGACAGCCATTTCCTGTTCCGCCGCTTTGTCGAACTGATGCGCGCAGGAAAACGCTAATCGGCGCTGATCTGGCGCGGTTCTGGCGATGAGCAAATTCGCAGCGGGATAATGGGGCCGACCGGCCTTCCCTCGCCGTCGAATCTGTTCTAAAGACGCGCTCGCGCGGGGCCGAGCCCCGCCGGCCCAGGGACGCGCACCACGCGCGCCCTTTTTTTGTGCTGATTTCGAGCTTCGTCCCGCACCCAGAGGTGCGAGCGAAGCGAGCCTCGAAGGGGACGGCCCCTGGCTTTGCGGACAGCACCCTTCGAGGCCCGCGCTGCGCGCGGGCGCCTCAGTATGACGAGCTAAGGAACCGATGCCCAAACGGACCGACATCTCCTCGATCCTGATCATCGGCGCGGGACCGATCGTGATCGGCCAGGCGTGCGAATTCGATTATTCGGGCACGCAAGCCTGCAAGGCGCTCAAGGCCGAAGGCTATCGGGTCGTTCTGGTCAATTCCAATCCAGCGACCATCATGACCGACCCGGATTTGGCGGACGCGACTTACATCGAACCGATCACGCCGGAGATCGTCGCCAAGATCATCGCCAAGGAACGCAATGTTTTGCCCGGCGGCTTTGCGCTATTGCCGACGATGGGCGGGCAGACGGCGCTCAACACCGCGCTGTCGCTGCGCCGCATGGGCGTGCTCGACAAATTCGACGTCACCATGATCGGCGCGAGCGCCGCGGCGATCGACAAGGCGGAAGACCGTAAATTATTTCGCGAGGCGATGACCAAGATCGGGCTGGCGACGCCGCGCTCGCAGCAGGTCAAGACGCTGGTCGGCGCGCTCGCCGCCCTCGACGACGTCGGCCTGCCGGCGATCATCCGGCCGTCGTTCACGCTCGGCGGCACCGGCGGCGGCATCGCCTATAACAAAGAGGAGTTCATCGAGATCGTCGAACGCGGGCTTGACGCCTCGCCGACTAGCGAAGTGCTGATCGAAGAATCCGTGCTCGGCTGGAAGGAGTTCGAGATGGAGGTGGTGCGCGACAAGAACGACAACTGCATCATCGTCTGCTCGATCGAGAACCTCGATCCGATGGGCGTTCATACCGGCGATTCGATCACCATCGCGCCGGCGCTCACCCTCACCGACAAGGAATATCAGTTGATGCGCGACGCTTCGATCGCGGTCTTACGCGAAATCGGCGTCGAGACCGGCGGGTCGAACGTGCAGTTCGCGGTCAATCCGGAAGATGGTCGGCTGGTCGTCATCGAGATGAACCCGCGCGTATCGCGCTCGTCGGCGCTGGCCTCCAAGGCGACCGGCTTTCCCATCGCCAAAGTCGCCGCCAAGCTTGCGGTCGGCTACACGCTCGACGAGATCGCCAATGACATTACCGGCGGCGCCACGCCGGCCTCGTTCGAGCCGACCATCGATTATGTCGTAACCAAAATACCGCGCTTTGCCTTCGAGAAATTCCCCGGCGCCGAGCCGGTGCTCACCACGTCGATGAAATCGGTCGGCGAGGCGATGGCGATCGGCCGTACCTTTGCCGAGAGCCTGCAGAAGGCGCTGCGCTCGCTGGAAACCGGCTTGACCGGCCTCGACGAGATCGCGATTGCCGGCCTCGGCCAAGGTGACGACAAGAACGCGATCCGCGCCGCGCTGGGCACGCCGTCGCCCGACGGTATCCTCAAAGTCGCGCAGGCGATGCGGCTCGGCATGAGCGACGCCGAGGTTCACACCGCGTGCCGGATCGATGCGTGGTTTCTCGGGCAGATCCGCGGCATCGTCGATATGGAAGGCCAGATCCGCGACAAAGGCTTGCCGGCAAGCGCGACGGGACTGCGCCGACTCAAAGCGATGGGATTTTCCGACGCGCGGCTCGGCCGGCTTACCGGCGCAAGCGCGGACGAGGTTGCGGCGCGCCGGCGCGCGCTTGCCGTGCGCCCCGTCTTCAAGCGCATCGATACCTGCGCGGCCGAGTTCGCTTCGCCGACGGCTTATATGTATTCGACTTACGAGACGCCGTTTGCCGGCCGCGCCGTCGACGAGGCCGCGCCCTCGGAGAAGAAAAAAGTCGTCATCCTCGGCGGCGGCCCGAACCGCATCGGGCAAGGCATCGAATTCGATTACTGCTGTTGCCACGCCTGCTTCGCGCTCAAGGAAGCCGGCTACGAAACCATTATGATCAACTGCAACCCCGAGACGGTCTCGACCGATTACGACACGTCCGACCGGCTCTATTTCGAGCCGCTCACCGCCGAGGATGTCATCGAAATCATCGACACCGAGCGCGGCAAAGGCATCCTGCACGGCGTCATCGTGCAGTTCGGCGGCCAGACGCCGCTCAAGCTCGCGCAAGCGCTGGAAGAAGCGCAGGTGCCGATCCTCGGCACCTCCCCCGACGCCATCGATCTCGCCGAAGACCGCGACCGGTTCAAACGACTCCTTGACCGGCTTAAGCTGCGCCAGCCGCGCAGCGGCATCGCCAACAGTCCGGAGCAGGCCCGCGCTATCGCCGAATCGATCGGCTATCCGATCGTGATCCGTCCGTCCTACGTGCTTGGTGGCCGCGCCATGGAGATCGTTCACGACTCCCCGCAGCTCGACCGTTATGTGGCGCGGCTCGCCGCCGATCTCGACCGGCCCTCCGAAATCGCAGTGTCCGACAAGCGGCCGCTGCTTATCGACAGCTACCTCACCGACGCGGTGGAGGTCGACGTCGATTGCCTGGCTGACGGCAAGGACAGTTACATCGCCGGCATCATGGAGCATATCGAGGAGGCCGGGATTCATTCCGGCGACTCCGCCTGCTCGCTGCCGCCGCACAATTTGTCGGCCGAAGCGATCGCGGAGCTTGATCGCCAGACCCGCGCGCTGGCGCTGGCGCTCAAGGTCGGTGGCCTGATGAACGCGCAATACGCCATCAAGGACGGCGACATTTACGTGCTCGAGGTCAATCCGCGCGCCTCGCGCACCGTGCCGTTCGTCGCCAAAGTGACTGGCGTCCCGGCCGCTAAGATCGCCGCGCGCATCATGGCCGGCGAATCGCTTAAAAGCTTTCATCTCAAGCCGCAGCATTTCGAACCCGGCCGCGCCCCCCATGTCGGCGTCAAAGAAGCGGTGTTTCCGTTCGCCCGATTCGGCGACAAGGTCGACACCGTCCTCGGCCCGGAAATGAAATCGACCGGCGAGGTGATGGGAATCGATCGCGACTACAATGTCGCCTTCGCCAAGAGCCAGCTCGGCGGCGGCGCCCGGCTGCCAAAATCAGGAACCGTTTTCGTCTCGGTCAAGGATGCCGACAAGCCGCGCATTCTCGAGGCGACGCGGCTCCTGGCGACCTTGGGTTTCCGCGTCATGGCGACCTCGGGAACCCAGCGCTATCTGGCCGATCAGGGCGTCCTTGCCGTTAAGATCAATAAGGTGGCCGAAGGGCGGCCGCATATCGTCGACGCCATTAAAAACGGCGAGGTTCAGCTGGTTTTCAACACGACCGAGGGGGCGACCGCGCTCGCCGATAGCCGCTCGCTGCGCCGCGCAGCCCTCTTGCATAAAGTGCCGTACTACACCACTCTTTCAGGGGCTGTCGCGGCAGCGCAGGGCATCAGGGCCTATCTCGGGGGCGACCTTGAGGTATGTGCGCTGCAGACCTATTTCGGAGCCGAATCTGATCGAGCGTCGGAGCGGCCACAGCGACGGAACGTGTAGAGCCATTTCCACGTCGCGCGGCCGGGCAATGCTTCGGCCCGCGACCGGATTTTGACTCTGCGGAGGAGGTTTGGGACTGATGGAAAAGATTCCGATGACGGCAGAGGGCTACTCGGCTTTGGAGACCGAGCTTAAGCACTGCCAGCAAGTGGAGCGGCCTCGGATCATTCAGCAGATCACCGACGCCCGCACGCACGGTGACCTTTCGGAAAACGCCGAATATCACGCGGCCAAGGAATCCCAATCGCTCAACGAGGGCCGCATCGCGGAGCTCGAGGACAAGCTTGCGCGCGCCGAAGTTATTGATGTTTCCAAGCTTTCTGGTGACACCATTACCTTTGGCGCGACCGTGACCTTAATCGACGAAGACACCGACAAAAAAGCGGTGTGGCAGATCGTCGGCGAGCCCGAAGCGGACGCCAAAAAAGGCAAGATTTCCATCACCTCGCCGTTGGCCCGCGCTCTCGTCGGCAAAAAGAAAGGCGCGCAGGTCGAGGTCGTCACGCCGGGCGGCGCCAAGGCCTATGAGGTGATGAAGGTGGAGTGGAAGTAGGCGCGCCCGAGCGATTTCCTTCTGCAATGTGAGATGGCCGGGCTCGCCCCGGACATACTTTTTTGCCCTCCGACAAGGCGCGCCGGGCCCCTCTACGAGCGGCGGGACTGATGGCGCTAGTACCTGTGGGTGGTGGGGGTTGCGTAGCTTGCATAGCTCCCCAGAATCCTTAGATAAGGAACCGGTCTGACTGCCGATTGGCGCCTTGTCGGCGTGTCGGCACCTGAAAGCCCACCACGCCCGTTTCGCGCGCGGCATCAGACAGATCGATCGGGGTCATCTGTCGATCGGGGTCATCTGCCGCAACGATCAGGATTAAGCCGGTGCCCACCGCCCTCGACAGCAAAGTTACCCACGCCAAGCTCGTGATCATCGGATCCGGCCCGGCCGGCTATACCGCGGCGATCTACGCGGCGCGCGCCATGCTCGACCCCATCCTGATCCAAGGGGTAGCACCCGGTGGACAGCTCACGATCACCACCGACGTCGAGAACTATCCGGGCTATGCCGACGTCATTCAGGGGCCCTGGCTGATGGAGCAGATGCAGAAGCAGGCGGCCCATGTCGGCACCAAGCTCGTTGCCGATCACGTCAACAAGGTGGACTTGGCGCGGCGCCCGTTTCGGCTCGTATGCGATTCCAGCGACGTTTACTTCGCCGACACCCTTATTCTTGCGACCGGCGCCCAGGCGCGCTGGCTCGATCTGCCGTCGGAGCAAAAATTCCGCGGCTATGGCGTCTCCGCCTGCGCCACCTGCGACGGCTTTTTCTATCGCGGCAAGGACGTCTTGGTGATCGGCGGCGGCAACACCGCGGTCGAAGAGGCGCTGTTTCTCACCAATTTTGCCTCCAAGGTGACGCTGGTGCATCGCCGCGACACGCTGCGCGCCGAGCGCATTCTGCAAGAGCGGCTTTATCAGAATCCAAAGATTTCGGTGCTGTGGAATACCGCCCTTGCCGACGTCCGCGGTAATGACAATCCGCTCAAAGTGACAAGCGCGGTGCTCCGCAACATCAAGACCGGCGATCTCACCGAGCGTCCGGTCGACGGCATTTTCATCGCCATCGGCCATACGCCAGCGACCGAACTCGTTGTCGGTCAAGTCGAGATGAAGACGTCGGGTTACGTCAAGACCGCTCCGCATTCCACCGCCACTTCGGTGCCAGGCCTATTCGCCGCCGGCGATGTCACCGACGACGTTTATCGCCAGGCGGTTACCGCAGCCGGGCTCGGCTGCATGGCGGCGCTCGAAGCTGAGAAATTTCTTGCCGCGCATGGCGAGGCCGAGCCGCGCATCGCGGCAGATATGGCGGCCGAGTAATCGGCCGTCCTGGCGCGCAGTCACGTAGAAAGCATCCAGATGGATTGGGACAAGCTCAAAGTATTTCATGCTGCCGCCGAAGCCGGCAGCTTCACCCATGCCGGTGAACAACTCGGGTTGTCACAATCGGCGGTGTCGCGCCAAGTCAGCGCCCTCGAACAGGAATTGTCGGTTTCGCTGTTTCACCGCCACGCGCGCGGCCTCATTCTCACCGAGCAGGGCGAACTCCTCTATCGCACGGCGCACGATGTTTTCATGAAGCTCGAAGCGGCGCGCGCCAAGCTCACCGACAGCCGGGAACGGCCGAACGGCGATCTGCGCGTGACCACGACGCCCGGTATCGGCGTGCACTGGCTCACGCCGCGGCTCGGCGAATTCACCGACCTCTATCCCGAAGTGCACATCACGCTGCTCACGACGGATGAGGAGCTCGACCTCGCCATGCGCGAGGCCGACGTGGCGATCAGGCTGCGCCAGCCGACCCAACCGGACCTCATCCAGCGCAAGCTGTTTTCCGTGCATTTCCACGTCTATGCCTCGCCGGAATATCTCAAGAAGTTCGGCACGCCGCGGAATTTGGAAGAGCTCGACAGCCACCGGCTATTGGTGCTCGGCGGCAATGTGCCGCCCTATTTGCAGCGCGCTCGCTGGCTGATCGAAGTGGCGCGCGACGGCAAGGGACCGCGCACGCCGCATCTGGTCATCAACAATATCCTCGGCATATTGCGCGCCTGTCAGCGCGGGCTCGGCATTGCCATGCTGCCGGATTATCTGGTCGAGGACGGACTGGTGCAGCTGTTCGGCGAAGGCGACGCCATCGCGCTCGATGCCTATTTTGTCTATCCGGAAGAACTTAAGACCGTGGCGCGCGTTCAAGCATTCCGCGACTTTCTGGTCGCCAATGCGCAGCGCTGGAATTTCTAGCGCCGAAACAGTGCGATAAACGGCGGATATGTTTCGCGGCCGGGCGACCGATCAACTAACCGTTATCTAGCGCCGCACCTTCGCATGGCTGGCATGTGTCACGCCCGATTGTCCATGCGCGATGTTGATTGCATAGTACGCGTACTGCGCGCAGCGGCTGTTTGTTCGAGTTTTGACGGCCGCTACAGCAGCTGTTCCCCTCTGGAAGTATCGTCGGCGCCCCCACGCCGGCGGACTAACTAAACCCGGCCCGCAAGGCGCCGGTTTTATTTTCATTTGGCCCGCAAGGGCCCGGTTTTATCTCGGTGCTGCTTTTGCTCGTCATACGCGGGCATAGCCGTTCGAAGAACGGCGTCGCTTCGCTCGCCTACCCCGCGTATCCATGCTGAGGTGCCGCATAGATTGCCGGGTCAAGCCCGGCAATGACGAGTAGCAAGTAGCCTGGATCGAGCAGGAGCTCGATCCAGGAGCGATATTTCTCCCGGATATCGCCACGCGATATCCAGGCTACATCATCGCTCTAATTCGGCTCCAAGCCTTTGGCCTTGATCACCGCTTTGGCGGCGGGTTTACGGAGGTATTCGATCAACGTGCGAGCGGCCGCAGGCTCGCGCGCAGCACTTGGCACAAATGCGGTGAATTGGGTGGCGCTCTGCACGCCGTCAGGCAGCGGCCCGACAATATCGATGCCCGGCACAGCCATCAGCTCGGCCATCTGCTGAATGCCGATTTCGGCTTCGCCGCGCTCGACGATCAGGCCGACGAGGCCGCTGGGACCGCCAGTGCCGTAGATCGCCTTGTTCGCGATTGCCGCAGCGATGCCGAGCCGGTCGAACACCGCCGCCATATGCGCCCCGCTCGCGCCGCCGCCGACCGGCCTGCTCAGCGCGATGGATTTTGCGCTCAGCATTGCATTTTTAAACGCTTCGACCGAAGAGAGGTCGGGCTGCGGCGCGCCTCTGGCAACACAGACACCGATGAAAGAACGGGCGAGATCGGCGAGGCTGCCGGCAATCCCCTGGCCGCGCGCGATCAAATCGTGCGCGCCGGCATGCGTGACGATCGCAACATCGGCCGCCTCGCCCTCGGCCAAGCGCTTTTCCAGTTGCGAAGACGGGCCGAATGTCACGGTGAGCCGATAACCAGCCTCGCGTTCGAACGCCGGCGCCAGCGCTTCGAACAACGTTTTCATCGCCGTGGTGCTCAAAACGATAAGCGCGTTTAACGAAGCCACGTTCCCCTCCGGCTCTTCGATCAACTCTGTGTGATTTTTCACACCATCTGTATCAAATCCTGTTCGAACGCGCCGTTGATTAATGAATCGCGCTACAATGCACTCGGACATACGCCCATTTCATTGACGCCGGGAGAGAGCGACCGATGTTCACGCGCAGACATTTGCTTTATGCCGGGGCCGCAGCGGGCGCGCTCGTTGCCGTCCGGCTGGCGCGGCCCTATGCCGCGAGCGCAGCGGGCCGTGTTTACGAAGTAACCCACAGCGACGAGGAATGGCACAAGCTGCTCACGCCGGCGCAATATAATGTGCTGCGCCAGGAAGGCACCGAGCGGCCGTTTACCAGCGCGCTGCTCAACGAGCATCGTCCCGGGACATTCAGCTGCGCCGGTTGCGATCTGCCGCTGTACTCATCGAAGACCAAATTCGAAAGCGGCACCGGCTGGCCGAGCTTCTGGGCGCCGCTGGAAAACGCCGTCGATGAAAGCGATGATCGTACCTTCGGCATGACCCGCACCGCGGTGACGTGCCACCGCTGCGGCGGCCATCTCGGCCACGTTTTCAGCGACGGCCCAAAGCCGACCGGCTTGCGTTATTGCATGAACGGCGTCGCGCTGAAATTCACGCCAGCGGCGGCAGGCTCGAGCTGATCCCCGATGAGTTGCGATTGAACCGATAGTCCGTCATGGCCGGACTTGTTCCGGCCATCCACGTCTTTATTTGCTGCAGAATTTAAGACGTGGATGCCCGCCATAGGCGAGCGAAGCGACGCCGTTCTGCGAACGGCTATGCGCGGGCATGACGATTCAATCAAATATCATTCCGCTTAGCTTTGCATCCTCCCCCGCAACGCGGGGGAGGATGGATAACTCACCGCCCCGCGGTCGACGGCTGCGGCGTCGAGATCGAAATGCCGTAGAGCCCGACCTCTCCCCGGCGGGGAGAGGTGAAAACGAGTGGCCCCACACAAATCGCAATTGCATTCATTAGCAATCTGCCCGGACAGACGGGCACAATGACGCGTGTATTGGGCCTCAATTCCAACTCAATCCGAACGTTTACAAACCGCACGGGCTCCGGCACAAATTTGCCCCCGCGTTTTGGCACAGCTTGCTCATGGCCAAAGTACTCGATCCCCTAAAGCTATCTTCGCCGCACGTCTTTCTCATCAGGATGCTGATATTCATCATCCTGGTGGCAGCCATTGCCGCCTTCCTGCAGAAGCAGATCGTGGTGGCGTTCATGTCCAACCCCGGCCTGAACGCGCTGATCCTGTTCGTCGAGGCAATCGGCATTGCGCTGGCGCTGCGCCAGGTGCTGCGTCTCTATCCGGAGATCGCCTGGGTGAACACCATGCGCCGCGGCGGCGATCCCACCCGCGTGCGGCGGCCGCCGGTCTTGTTGGCGCCGATGGCGGCTATTCTCGGCAGCCGCAGCGGGCCCAGCGGGCGTATGACAATGTCGGCGCAATTGATGCGCGGCCTTTTGGATTCGATCGCCACGCGCTTGGATGAGGCGCGCGATATCTCGCGCTACATGACCGGCCTGCTGGTCTTTTTAGGCCTGCTCGGCACCTTCTGGGGCCTGATCGCCACGGTAAGCTCGGTTGGCGAAGTCATTCAGCAGCTGCGACCCGGCGGCGACGCCGCCAGCATATTCGATTCATTGCGCAACGGCCTGGCCGCGCCGCTCTCCGGCATGGGAATTTCGTTCTCCTCCTCACTGTTCGGGCTTGCCGGCTCGCTGGTGCTGGGTTTTCTCGATCTGCAATCAAGCCAGGCGCAGAACCGGTTCTACACCGAACTCGAGGATTGGCTGTCCACGACCGTATATGACCACGCCGCCGAGCCGGCGCTGGCCGCGGGCGCGACCGGCGAACTGAATGCGGCGATCGAGCGGTTGCGCGGCGCCGTCGATCAAGCCGGCGCCGGCAAGACCGCGGCCGCCGCGATGGCGAACTTGGCCGAAGCAATCCAGGTGCTGGTGCATCACATGCGTACCGAGCAAGGCACAATCCGCGAATGGGTCGACGGCCAAGCCGAAGCGCAGCGCGAGATCAGGAAGCTGCTCGAAATCATGTTGGAAGAGAAAGTAAATTCTTGAGTTGAAATGTGATGGCCCTTGCCCGAACGCGGCGCGGCGAAAGCGCGATGAACTACTGGCCTGGTTTCGTCGACGCGCTGTCGACGCTGATCCTCGGCATCATTTTTCTGCTGACCGTTTTTGTCGTCGTGCAGTTTTATTTGCAGCAGGAAGTCGCCAACAAGGATAGCGCGCTGTCGCGTCTCAACAGCCAGGTCGCCCAGCTTGGCCAGCTCTTATCGATGGAGAAATCGGGCAAGGCCGATCTCGAAGGCCAACTCGTTCAATTGCGCGCCAGCCTCGCCAATGCGCAAAGCGAACGCGACCGCCTCAAAGCAGCGGCGGAAAGCGCCCAAGCCGCCACGACGGCCGCGCAGGGCAAGACCACCGAGCTTTCCGGCCAACTCGAAGGCGAGAAGAAAATATCGACCGGCGCGTTGGCGCAGGTCGAGCTCCTCAATCAGCAACTCGCCGCGCTGCGCAATCAACTCGCCGCGCTCGAAACAAGCTTGCAGACTGCCCAGAGCAAGGACAAGGAAGCGCAGAGCCGGATCAGCGACCTCGGCCGGCAGCTTAATTTGGCGCTCGCCGAGCACGTCAATGAACTGCAGCGCTACCGCTCGGACTTCTTTGGCAAACTTCGCGACATTCTCGGCGATCGGCCGGACATCCGTGTGGTCGGCGACCGATTCGTATTTCAGTCGGAGGTATTTTTTGACAGCGGCAGGTCCGACTTAAAGCCGCAAGGCCGGATCGAACTCGATAGCTTGGCCAAAGTGTTGCTCCAGCTCGAGAGCGATATTCCGCCCGATCTGGCGTGGATTCTGCGCGTCGACGGGCATACCGACGTGCGCCCCGTCACCGGTACCGTTTTTAAATCGAACTGGGACCTCTCGGCCGCGCGGGCCATCGCGGTGGTGCAATATTTGATCACCAAGGGTGTGTCAGCGCAGCGGCTTGCCGCCGCCGGATTCGGCGAGTTTCAACCGATCGACCCAGGTGCCGGCGATGAAGCCTACCGCCGCAATCGCCGCATCGAGTTTAAGTTGACCGAGCGGTGAAGCCGATAAGCGGATCGCGGTGATCCGAATAAGCTTTATTTGTCGTCGTGACCCTTACCGCTCATTCCCGCGCAAGCGGGAATCCAGATAAATGCGCCAGAGATTCGACCTGGGTCCCCGCTCTCGCGGGGACGAGCGCGTGACAGCGCGGATCGCTTCCGCGAAGCACAAGCGCCGCCTTAAGTCCCGCCGCCGTCGCCGATCACCGAATACGGCGCCCAAAACAAGGGATGCGCATAGCTGTAGACGGTGCGCCCCGAACCATCGACGGCGCCTGGT